>JBMFIT010000049.1:0-10127 GCA_049974445.1 Acidilobus sp. | reverse complement strand
GTAGCAGTTCAGCACTCGCTCCTGGCCTCATTCATGTTTGTCGAGCTAATCACCCGGTCAAGCCTGAAGGATCACGCAGAAGGGGTAGCGCTTTACACAGGATACCCAATGACTGACGCGGCCGACGTTATTGACTGCTTAGGCGACAGGAGGGTAGGGAGGCTAATCGCTGGAGCTACCAAGGCCTTGATAACCGGCTCCCTTGATGTAGACTACAGGGACCTCGAGATCTTTGCGGACTGCCTTGGATGGGTCGTAGGTCCCGACAAGTTACCTGACGATGTGAGTAGGGCAGCCGCAGTCCTGGTGTCGTTCACTGGGGCATTGAATAGGTGGCTTAACGAGCTGGCCCATTAGAAGCTTTTCGAGCATTAATATTAAAAAAGCTATTGTTTGAGAATATTCTCTTAAAAAGAACATCCTTATACCAAGCATTCTTTTATAGCAGTTCCCTCAATAATAAGACCCTTGAGGGGCCCGTAGTGAGTATTTGGTCGCAGTTCTTAGGCTATGGGTTTTGGGACCTCAGGGCCCTTTCGATAATTGGAATAGGCATTCATTGGGGCATACTCCAGTACGTCCTAGGACTGCCTTTCATGGCGTTCATCGCCGAGCTTGTCTACTTTAAAACTAAAGACGAGGATTGGATGAGAATAGCCAAGGTCCTTATCAAGGCGACAGCTATAGTCTTCGCCGTAGGTGCCGCCACGGGTACCCTCGTTGAGTTCGGCCTCATAACTGTGTGGCCGAGGGTGCTGGCAGCGGTCGGCAAGTGGCTCTACTTCCCCATGTATGCTGAGGTCTTCGCCTTCATAATGGAGGTCCTAGTTATATACATGCTCTGGTACGGCTGGGACAAGCTCTCGCCAAAGGCCAGGCTCATCCTCACGTTCTTCGCCTTCATAGGCCCTTGGTACTCCGGCGCTATGATAGTCGCCGCTAACTCCTATATGCAGATCCCGACAGGCCTGGTGCCTGACTACAACCCCTACGCTGGTCAGTGGCTCTACTCCCAGGGGTACCCAAAGATACTGGTCGCTATACCGACATCTATAGCGTCACTCCTGAACGTAACTACTCTTCAGTCCCTGGGGGTTCAAATAAAGGGGACAGCAGGTGACGCCGTGCTAGCCTACGTTCCGGTCAAGATAGTTGACAGGTTAGTCTACGAGTCATTTGCGGGGTACACGCTTAATCAGAGCGTCCTTAGGCTTGTCCTTAAGGCAGGGGTTCTCAGCGATCCCAGGCTTGCCTCAACGTCCGTCCTCAGTATCTTGATCGCGATATTGGACACCACGGTTCGGTACTACGGCATTTACACTTACCTGTTCCAATCCCCTGACTTTGCCTCATCCATCATGCACTCGATAGGCGCTGGCCTTGTAGTCTCGGGCTTCACTTCAATGGCCGCCTTCGGAACTAGGCTAATGAAGGCCAAAGACGAGAGGTACAGGAAGTACCTTGAGAAGGCCTTCAAGCTCGCCATAGTTTTCTCCCTAATAGCCATAGGCTATGAGGGCTTCATAGCGGGCCATGAGATGGGCGTTACCGTCGCTAGGTATCAGCCTGAGAAGTTCGCCGCAATGGAGGGTCTTGGGGCGCCGGGCTTCACGTCGCTCGCTGAGATCTTCCACACCGAGGTGATTGAAAAGCTCCTGGCATATGGCACCCCCAGCGCGCACCTCCCCGTCTATGGCCAGGTACCTTTGGGATGGGGTAACATATCAGGCAATCTTGGCGTCCCAGGCACATCAACATACCTGCCTCCTCTCATAGTTGACTACACGTACTACGCTATGGTCGCTGTTGGGCTTGCCTTAGGCGTCTACGCCCTGATCCTTACCGGCTACGTAGCCGTCGGGAGGGCTGCGAGGGTGCACAGGGTATGGATGTACCTACTAGTGCCTGCCGCGATCCTGGCGCAGTTTGCCAGCTACATGGGCTGGGCCACAAGGGAGATAGGGAGGCTCCCATGGGTCGTCTACGGCGTCATGACGCTTAGTGACACAGTCACTGTAAACCAGCCGCCTGCCTGGGGCGTCATGCTTTACTCGGTCTTTTACATACTGCTCGGCGTAGCGCTCATCTACGCGGTCTACAGGTTCCTATGGGTGCCGTCAAGGGCTGAAAGGCTAGAGCCAGTGTGAGGGGTGAGAGCATGGCGTTCTATAGCTCGATCTTCTGGCTTGCCTTCAACTTCGGCATCCATATTGTAATGGTAAACCTTGTGATAGGGCTCGCAATCCTGGTACCTCTCCTTAAGTACCTCGGCACCAGGAGGGGTGACCAGCTCACAGTCGATATGGCCAGGAGACTCATGAAGTACTACGCGGTTACATACGGCATCGCAGGGGTCTTCGGCACAGCCTTCACCGTGTTCCTGTTCTCATACTATCCCTTCGCTACCCTGCTGCTCGGCACCATAGCTATAATCCCCTTCGCCGTAGCTATTGCCTTCGTAGGCCTTAACTTCTTCTCGCTCATAGCCTACTGGTACGGCTGGGACAGGTGGAGCCCGAGGACGCACAACATTGTCGGAATACTCCTGGCGGCCTCGGCAGTCATGATACCCTTTGGGTTCAGGGGCGTCTTTGCGTTCCTTAACGAGCCTGTAGGCCTTGTGTTCAATCCAAGTGGCCCCACACTGAACACCCTACAGGCATACTCAAACCCAACCTTCTGGCCCCTGTACCTGTCGAGCATAGTAGGTGGACTGACGGCTACGATGGTCGCAATCATGGCGGGGTTTGGCATCGCCTACCTCAGGGGTCCAGAGGGCGAGAAGGCGTACTTTGAGGCCTCTGTCAGGAGGTTCCTCCTGCCCTCGTTGATAGGGCTCCTTGTCATGGTCCCACTAATGTTCTCCTACTTGATGTCGCTAACTGGGGTGCCTTTCAAGTTCAATAGCATCATGGAGGGCCTCGGAGTGACGATCGGTGAAACAGGCTCTTATGACTTCTCCTGGATATTCGTCCTGCACCTGACCGTGGTCGTTATTCAGTTCCTCTCCCTCCTCTACCTAGTCTATGCTGGTATGAGGGGTTCAATAGTGTCGAGGGGGTCGGCCTTAGCGGCAGTGATAGGTGGCGCGACCGCACTGGGCGGGATAGAGGCGGGCGAGATGCTTAACGCCTTCTCCCAGTTCCCCAGGTTCATAGCTTCAGTCACAACTCAGCAAGCGCTCTCGCTGCCTCAGCCCTATGGCCAGTTACTTGCCTCATACAACAACCTAACGAACTATAACGGCTTGGCTGCCGCGCCCTTCTCCCAGTTCTTCACATCATTCATGATGGCCGTAATGATGGCCGTGCTGATAGCGTTCATTTATGTCGTCTTCTTCAAGAAGTAAGTGTTAGGCCTCCCTAACGCTCGAGGTGTTTTTCTGCCCTCCTCGACATATGCGAACCCCTGGCGTAGGGTTAAAGCCCTGTATCGGTTAACCGATAGGGGTCAGTGATGCAGCTTACGGGCGAGGACGGCAGGTGGGGGACCCTTCTCTCGTTAACGATAGCTGCGGCAGTCATAGCGTCAGCCACTAACCTAGCAGGCGGGATCCTCTTCCACAGCAGGATACTCGTGCTCAACGGGCTCACATGTATAGCCAACCTAGTAACAACCGTTGTCGGTTCTATATACTATCTCAAGTCAGTGATGCCCCCTGACTCAGATCACCCGATGGGCCACGCCGGCTATGGATTCAGCTCAGCAGTCTTCACACTGCTCGTCTACGCGTTCGTGCTTGGCCTTGGCGTTGATGAGGTAGTTAATCCCGCGCCTTACAGGGTCTCAGGTGTTGCCTGGGCTGTCCCTGCTGGCGTCGCAGTCCTCTATACTGTTGCCGTCCTGGCTGGAAGGAGAATAGGGGGCGAGATGGAGGTCTACGCGAATGTGACTACCAGCGAGATAGCGGAGAGCCTTGTAGCCCTCGTAGTGACGCCCCTTGCCCATGCCTATGGCTACTGGATAGACAGGCTTGGGGCTGCCGTCATGTTAGTTTACTTAGCTTACCAGGTCTTCAGCAACACCAGGGGCGTCCTATATGAGCTCTCCCTTCCCTCACCACCGCCAGACATCGTCAGCAGGCTTAGGGACGACATTAAATCCATGGGCTACGAGGTAAAGGACCTGAGGCTTAGGTCAGTGGCAAGGTCGCAGGTCATCGGTTACGCGATTATAATCATGCCCCCTGACCAGAGCGTTGAGGAGGCTCATGGTGCGGCTGACAGACTTGAAAGGCTGGCCAAGATGAAGTACAATGTTGACCTGGTTGTTCACGTTGAGCCCAAGACGCCTAGGAGTAACGCTTAATAGGCAACCACCAGTTACTGAGTCCGGCGACAGCTATGCCAAAGGAGATGACATGTGCGTTCTGCGGCAGGCCAATAGAGCCAGGTACTGGCAGGATGTACGTGACTGAGAGGGGTGAGGTCCTGTGGTTCTGCAGCAGCAAGTGCTACAAGAACGCTATCACACTACGAAGGAACCCAAGGAAGCTCAAGTGGGCCAGGCCTTGGCTCCACAGGTCCCTCGCGTGATCGTTCTATGGTTTACTTTAGGGGCTGTTTCTAATAAGTCAAGCCCCTAGGTTAGCATCATACAGCCCCTACTTGCTGGCATGCGGGATAGGTGTTTAAAAGAGGCACCCGCATCTCCCTCCAGGGTAGTCTAGATATGGCAATGGCCGCGCCCCCATCGGCGTATGACCGGGCTATTACGATATTCTCGCCTGATGGCGAGCTGTACCAGGTAAGGTATGCCTTTGAGGCCGTAAGGAAGGGGTGGACGAGCCTCGGCATACTCACAACCAGCGGCGTTGTCCTGGCTGCTGAGAAGAGGAAGACCATGCTCTTACTCGACCTAGACGGCATAGAGAAGATATACAGGGTAGATGACCACATAGGCGTCACTTTCGCAGGGATGGGAAGCGATGGGCGTGTGTTAATAGACTATGCTAGGCTCGTTGCAGTTAGGCACAGGCTGACCTATGGGGAACCCCCGTCAACGGAGTACGTGGCTAAAGCAGTAGCGGACGTGAAGCAGCTCTACACGCAGCACGGAGGTGTGAGGCCCTTCGGCGTCGCGCTTATCTTTGGTGGCGTCGACTCAGATGGAGCCCCTAGGCTCTACAGAACTGAGCCAGGAGGCCAGTACTTCAGCTACTACGCTGTCGCCATAGGCCTTGGTGGGGACGCCGCCAACAGCTATCTCGAAAAGGTATATAAGAAGGACATGAGCCTTGAGGACGCAATAAAGGCGTCGATAGTGGCGCTCTTTAAGGGCAGGCTGGCGTCAAGTGACGAGAAGAAGGACGAGCTCCTCACCTCCTTCGACAAATACATTGAAGTGGCTTACGTCGACGTTAAGGAGAAGACGTTCGCTAAGGTGAAGCCTGACGTAATAAGGAGCTATGTAAGCGAGGTAAAGGGCGAGCTCGCCTAGAGCGCTCCATTAAATAAGCGTGGGAACGCCTCACCTCCTGAGGGAGGGGACTTGCCAAGGAAACAGGAGTACGTGATAGCCTGGATTGAGCTGAAAGGCCAACGGTTTGAAATACTCGTCAAGCCCGACGAGGCCTTTAGGTTCAAGGAGGGTGGGAAGGTTTCTATATCTGACCTTCTGTGGTCGGACACCATTTACAAGGACGTCAGGAGGGGCCTCAAGGCAAGCCCCGACGCAATAAGGAAGGCCTTCGGCACCGAGGACGTCAATGCGATCGCTGAGCGAATACTGAAGGAAGGCCAGATCCAGCTGACCGAGGAAGAGAGGAAGAGGATTATTGAGATGAAGAGGAGACAGATAATTAATTACATAGCACGGAACGCTATAGATCCAAAGACGGGTACCCCCATACCAGAGACTAGGATAGAGTCGCTATTTGAGCAGCTTAGGATAGGCGTCGACCCCTTCAGGCCTGTCGAGGCACAGGCCCTTGAGGCCATTAAGAGGCTCGCGACCGTTATCCCCATCAAGGTCGCCCGCGCCCTAATAGAGGTCACCATCCCGGCCACTTATGCCGGGAGAGCTATAGGTGAGATCAAGAGACTAGGCGACGTTAAGAAGACAACATGGCTTGACGATGGTAGCCTGAAGGTCGAGCTTGAGATCCCTGCTGGCATGCAGCTTGAGGTCATAGATAAAATCCAGAGCCTCACAAGGGGACAGGCGCAGGTTAACGTCAAGGTGACTATGGCTTGACGGCACAGGAGACGCAGACCCAGAAGAGATACATTGTACTGCCAGGCGAGATAATCGAGGGGCTCGAGGAGTACCAAAGGATCTACGCATACGAACATGGCAACGTGACGAGGGCTGCAGTCGCCGGGATAGTTGACGCAGGCCAGGAGGGGGTAAATTACGTCCCGCTCAAGGGGTTCTACTTCCCTAAGGTCGGCGATGTGGTCATAGGGCTGGTAACCTCTCATGGAGCAGCCAATTGGTTTCTCGACATAAATTCCCCATACCTTGGCGTGCTGAGCGTCCAGGACTTCTTTGGCGTGAAGCAGGGGGGACAGGTACCTGATGACCTGTTCTCATATCTGAGGATTGGGGACTACGTGAAGGTGAAGATCGTCGCCTTTGACAGGACGAGAGACCCGCTTCTGACAGTACAGGAAAAGGGATTAGGGAGGATCGTTGAAGGCACCGTCGTCACGGTAAAGCCTGTCAAGGTGCCACGGATTATAGGCAGGAAGGGCTCAATGCTTGAGGTCCTAAAGAGTGGCACTGGTTGTGACTTCTTTGTGGCTGTGAACGGCAGGGTTCACATAACGTGCCCCAACGAGGCGCTTCAGGAGATAGCAATAATGGCTATAGAGATGATCGAGGAGCAGTCTCACGTGGCCGGGCTCACGAAGAGGGTTAAGGACTTTATAGAAGAGGAGCGCAAGGTGAGGGGTGTCTGACGTGAAGCAGAGGCCTGAGAAGTTCTTTGACGAGAGCGGCAGAAGGCTTGATGGCCGACTGCCCGACGAGACGAGGCCTGTAGACGTAAATGTCGGCGTCCTCTCAAACGCCGACGGCTCTGCTCTAGTTAGCTACGGTAAGACCAAGGTCATAGCCGCCGTCTACGGGCCCAGGGAGCCGCCCCAGAGGTACACGCTCCTACCTGACAGGGCGTCACTCTTTGTAAGGTACCACATGGCGCCGTTCTCAACTGAGGAGAGGAAGAGCCCAGCTCCCACGAGGAGGGAGATCGAGCTGTCCAAGGTGATAAGGGAGGCCCTTGAACCAGTTGTCCTCACGGAGCATTTCCCCCGAACTGCCATTGAGGTATACGTTGAGGTTCTTCAGTCTGACGGAGGCACTAGGACCGCGAGCATAACCGCGGCCTCGGTCGCGCTTGCTGATGCCGGCATACCGATGAGGGCCCTCGTGGGAGGGGTCGCGGTCGGAAAGGTTGACGGCGTCCTGGTACTTGACCTGAATGAGCCTGAGGACAACTTTGGAGAGGCCGACATGCCAGTCGCCGCGGCCCCAGACCTTGGACTGATAACGCTGTTTCAGCTCAACGGAGTCATGGCCGTCGAGGAAATACAGAGGGGGGTTGACATGGCGCTTAAGGCTATATCATCCATCGTCGAGAAGGAGAAGGAGGCCCTCATGTCCTCAATAGAGGAGGTGGAGGTAGAGTGAGCTATACTCCATATAGGCTCCCAGTCGTATCGAGGATCAAGAGCGAAAGCCTCCTCAACATGCTGAAGAGGGGTGTTAGGTCTGACCAGCGCGACCTTGTCAGCCCGCGCAACGTCTCCGTCGAAGTTGGCGTCGTTGAGAAGGCCAACGGCTCAGCGCTCGTGAAGCTTGGGAAGACACAGGTCCTCGTTGGCGTCAAGATTGAGCTGGGTAGGCCATTCCCTGACACGCCTGATGAGGGCGTACTTCAGGTCAACTCAGAGCTCGTGCCTATGGCATCACCAGTCTTCGAGCCTGGGCCACCTGACGAGAACGCTATTGAGCTCGCCAGGGTTATAGACAGGAGCCTTAGGGACCCAAAGGTAATAGACCTCAAGTCCCTTGTAATAAGGCCTGGCGAGAAAGTCTGGACCGTCTGGATAGACGTTTACGTGCTTGACTACGACGGGAACTACTTTGACGCAAGCATGCTTGGAACCATGGCGGCGCTCATGAACACGAGGCTGCCTGAGTACGAGGAGACGGAATCAGGGGACGTCATAGTGCACAGGGACAAGCTGACCACCTCACTCAAGCTCAATAAGAGGGTTGTACTAGTAACTTCAGCCAAGATAGGGGACTATATCGTGATAGACCCGAACCTAGACGAGGAGCTAGTTGCCAGCTCCAGGCTCGTGCTTGCCTTTGACGAGCAAGGCACGATAGTAGGCGCCCAGAAGAGTGGCATTGGGGCCTTCACCAGGGATGAGCTGTATAGGGCGATGGAGATCTCCAGGAGGGCCTCACAGGTTTACTTTAAATTGCTGGACCAGGCCCTGGGGTTAGGCAAGGGCCAGCAGGCGCAGGGGTGAGCTGGAATGGTGTACAGCCACACTAAGGTCGTTGGCATAGCTGGAAGGTACGGGGCCAGGTATGGATCTACGGTGAGGAAGAGGGCCAAGGCCGTCCTTGAGAGGAGGTACGCTCCACACCAGTGCCCATTCTGTGGAGGCGTTGGGACTGTGAAGAGGATCTCGACAGGGCTCTGGAAGTGCGTCAAGTGCGGCCACGTGTGGGCCGGCGGGGCATACGTACCCAAGACCGAGCTTGCCACCTACTTGCCAAGCTACTTCTCAACGGGCTCCTAGCGAGGAAGGCCCTCTTGTCAAGTGAGGAGGGCCTCCCCCTGAGGCTTCACAGGTCATTAAGGGGGAGAGCCCAGGGGCCGAGGGTTATCATTACTACAAGTCATAGGCCGGGCAGGAGGACCAGGACATTTGTGAGGGACCTTGAGGCGGTTCTGGAGGGATTAGTTAGGCTCACGCGGGGGCACCTCTCTCTAAAGGACCTTGAGGTCATTGCTACGAGGCTGGGGGCCGCTAGGGTGGTGATCGTCCTCGAGAGGATGGGGAACCCAGGGGTTTTAGTCAGCTACTCTGTGGGTGGCGAGGGCCTGACAGAGGTTGCCAGGCTCTCGCTGTCAGGGGTTACGCTTTCCAGGGAGCTCAGGTCGAGGGCCAAGATCAGGTGTAGGGGCGTTTATGCCCTTGACACGAGCTCTATCAGCGTCGCCGAGGCAATTGCAAGGGCTTTCGACATTACGCGTCTCGAAGAGCCTTCTGGCTGTTACTTCGAGGTCAGGCAGGAGGGGGGAGTCTTCGTGGTACTGCCTAGGTCTGGGCAGGCCTTCTCAGGCCCCGTGATAAGGGTGAGAGAGGTGGTGGGGGTTGGAGGCCAAGGCAATGGTTAAGCTGTGCCTGGGACCATCCACCTCACCCCTCCTCAGCGCACTTAAGGCCGAGGTCTCTCAGCCGGCCCAGCCATCAAAGGGCTCGGTCAGCCTAAGCGTCGAGGGCGATTGCCTCGTGTTATCAATAAGGGCAAAGGACGTTGGCGACCTGAGGGCTCTGCTGAACTCCTATATGTACCTGGCACATGCCGCCTACAGCAGCTTAGTTAGGCTTGAGAGGTCAAGTAGCTGAGTCCAGGACCTCCAGCCACCACCTAATTTCGTCAAGGGGTATAGGGGTCCTACCTGAGGGACCCTCGACGAAGGCCTCTGCAGGGACAAGGTCGCCATTATCGCTTACCTGCAGGACGACTACGACCTGCCTCTCCTCCTCGGCCTCGCCCTCCACTGAAGCCGCCTCATGCATTGAGGGGGCCCTGGCCCTGAGCTCGACAACGTTGTCCCTAATAGATATTGAGTACATAGGATTGCTGCCGAGGGCTAGCAATAGCCTGTCAAGCTTCATCGGGAGTCGGCAACCTCGTGTGCGGATAGGTTAAAAAACCCTTGAAGTCAATAGGCGGGGAGAGGGTAAAAGTATGACGCGCGGGCTCTACCACTATATCGCCGAGGCCTGGAAGAGGCCATATGACGGCGACCACGGGCAGCTTATGAAGGGGAGGCTGGTAGAGTGGAGAAGGCAACCAGCTGTAGTAAGGGTCGACAAGCCGCTCAGACTTGACAGGGCCCGTGCCCTTGGGTATAAGGCCAAGCAGGGCATTATCGT
>JBMFIT010000048.1:0-10290 GCA_049974445.1 Acidilobus sp. | reverse complement strand
CCATAGTTGACCCGCTAACCACCGTGACGATGCCTCCGATGGTCACCGCCTCAACAGGCCTTGACGTACTCAACCACGCGATCGAGTCCATAACAGCCCACCCCTACACGGCCAGGCCAGCCGTCTCAGCCCCCTCTGAGAGGCCCGTCTACGCCGGCTCCACCCCCATTGGGGGCCTGTTCCTGCCCGTCATAACGTGGGCCGCCAAGTACATACGCAGGGCCTACGCTGACCCATACGACATAGAGGCCAGGTACTACATGTCGCTGGGTGCCAGCCTGGCTGGCCTTGGCTTCGGCCACGCGGGCGTCCACGTGCCCCACGCCATGGCCTACCCGATAGCCGGCATGGTGAGGGAGTGGCGCCCGCCGGACTACGACTTCGACTACCCGATAGTGCCTCACGGCATCAGCACCGCGATACCTGCCGCCTACGCCTTCAGGTTCCTCACGCCGTACAACGAGGACAAGTTCAGGCTGGTCGCCGGTTCACTGGGCGTTGACGAGAGCGGCACGCCGAGGCAGGTCGGCGAGAGGATATTCGACTTCTACGTGAAGCTGCTCGAGGACCTCCACGTGCCGACCAGCCTGAGGGATGTGGGGTTCACCAAGGCCGACCTCGACAAGCTGGTGGAGGGCGCCTGGGCGCAGCAGAGGCTACTTGTGCTCTCGCCGAAGGCCCTATCAAAGGACGACCTCAGGTCGCTGTTCAGCGAGATGCTGTGAAGGGGTTAGGCCTTTATTACGACGTCCCCCTTTTAGGTGTGGAGAGGACGTTGGGCCTCCAGGAGGGTGGCGTTACCATGACCGCATCTAACGAGATACCTGGTCCGTACACCCTAAGGGATATGACGGTGATCCCAGTTGAGGAGCCGGGCATCCCTGTCAAGGCCGGGCCTACATGTCCCGCGGTCCACTGGCCCTTGAGGTAAAGGGATTTAGCCACAAGGGCCCTTTCTCTCTTACGAGACGCCGTGACACTGGTCATAGCCACGCTGGCAGGCGAGATAGGAGTAAAGGGCAGGACTACAAGGTCGCGCATGGTAAAGGAGCTCATCAGGAACGTTAAGGCCTACGTGAGCCTTAGCTCATGGTCTGCCGAGGGGGGCGTCCTGGTACTTGACGTCGATGGGGACCCGTCACCGCTTTCGAGGGTCTTCGGCATCGCCCGCTACGCGATCGCGACCGAGGTTCTCTACAGCGACCTAAATGACCTAGTCTCAAGGGCGCTTCCCGCAGCGCGGGACTCGGTCAAGGGAAGGAGGTTCGCGGTAAGGGCAAGGAGGGTCGGGGAGAGCAGGTTCACAAGCCTTGACGTTGAGAGGGAGCTTGGGGCTGCCCTGAGGCCGTTTTCGGCTGGAGTTGACCTTGAGTCGCCCGACGTGACAGTGAACGTCTACATAAGGGCGCAGGGGCTGGCGTACGTCTATACGAAGCAGCGTGAGGGGGGAAGGGGGCTTCCAGTTGGCGTCGCCGGGAGGACCGTTGCCCTCGTATCAGGAGGCATAGACTCCCCGGTCGCCGCGTGGATGATGATGAGGAGGGGCGTTGTGCCGGTAATCCTGAACCTTGCGATTGGGAGGGAGCAGCACAAGAGGGCCGTCCTCGAGGAGGCAAGGGCCCTCAGGGTGTGGTCTGGCGCACATGACCTCAGGGTTTACTTCATTGACGGCCTTCCCGTCCTCTCGTCGCTCGTCAGGGTCAGGGAGCCCCTGAGGGTCGTTGCCCTGAAGAGGGTCATGTACAGGCTCGCCGAGGCCCTAGCCAGGAAGGTAAGGGCGCATTCAATTACAACTGGGGAGTCGCTGTCCCAGGCCTCATCTCAGACGATGTGGAACCTGGATGCCGAGGAAAGGGGGATCTCAATACCGATCCTCAGGCCCCTCATAGCCCTTGACAAGGACGAGATAATTGGGCTGGCTAGGAGGATCGGAACCTATGAGGTGTCCTCGCGCGTGCCGGAGTACTGCGCCGTCGCCCAGGCCTCAACCACCATGGCGATGCCTGAGGAAGTCGATGAGGCGGAGGGTTCCATGGGGGTGGACTACGATGCCCTGGTCAGGGGGGCCGAGGTCTACTTTGTGACGCAAATGGGGGTGAAGCCCCTTGCCGGGAAGGCGGGACAGGTGGAGCGTAGTAGTGAAGGCAGCTGATCACCTTGGCCACAGCAAGGCTTGGCTCCCCCGCTAGCTTTAATTGTCCTTCACGGCCTCCGACCCAGGCGCCCCGGCTTGCCCAGGCCCCTGTCTTCAAGGCTTGAGCCGCTCAGGTCCTCGTTCACGAACAGGATAGACGAGCTATTGTCCACAGGCGGAAGGGACGCCATAAGGATGCACGCTGGCGAGCCCAGCGCCCTCCCGCCGAAGGAGGTTGTTGACGCCCTTCAGAGGAGGCTCTCGTCAATGGACAGGTCGCTGTTTGCGTACTCCCCGACCCTCGGCCTACCTGAGCTGAGGGAGGCCATCGCTGACGACCTTCGCTCGGAGGGAGTTGACGTGGACCCCTCCTCCGTGGCTGTAACTCCGGGCAGCACGGCTGCCATCTACGCCGTCCTCTCGTCGGTCCTCGACCCTGGGGATGAGGTGATAGTGACCGACCCGACCTTCATGCTATATGAGCCCGTGGTGAGGAGCCTCGGCGGCAGGGTGGTGAGGCACCACACCTGGCTTGAGTCAGGCTTTCAGCCTGACGTTGACCGCGTCACCTCAGTGGTCAACGAGAGGACCAAGGCGATTGTCATGGTTGACCCTGATAACCCGACTGGAAGGGTCCTCGACAGAGACGTCGTGAAGGGGCTTGCCGAGGTCGCGCAGGACGCGGGCGTTTACCTTGTTGTTGACGAGGCCTACCGCTCAATAATCTACGAGGGTAGGAGGTGGCCTGCCTGCGAGTTCAGCGACACAGTCATTGGGGTTGGGACGTTCTCTAAGGACCCAGCCATACCGGGGCTGAGGCTAGGCTACGTCTATGGTCCCAAGGAGGTGATCGAGGCCCTAAGGCTGCTCTCAGCCCATACATACTTCGGGGCCTCGAACCTCTCACAGCTCCTCGCCCTTGAATACCTCAGGTGGGATGGGAGGCAGATGTACAGGCAGGAGGTCCTTAGGGAGTACAGGGCCAGGAGGGACGCAATGGTCTCCAAGGTGAAGGCCAGGATTGAGGGCGCAAGGTTCGTTGAGCCCAAGGCCGGGCTGTACCTCTTCATCGACCTGCCCCTTAACGGCATCGACGCGGACCGCTTCGCCGCGCTGCTTAGCTCAAGGTACGGCGTCACGGTGGCCCCAGGGACCGCCTTCAGCACGACGTACACGAGGGCCGTGAGGCTTACCTTTGTCACGCTCACGCCAGAGCAGATAGGGGAAGGGGTGAACAGGATGGCAAGGGCTATGTCTGACCTCCAGGCCCTGCCGCCCCCTGCGTCCCCATGATCCCCTTGAGCGCCTCCCTCTCGTACGCCCTGACAATGTCATCAAGTGTGACTATTCCGTAGAACCTGCCGTTCTCCTCAACTATGGCGTACCTTGAGTTCGTCCTTGACATTAGGTTCAGGGCCTCCTCCAGGTTTGAGTCGGGCCTCACGTGTCCGGGCTCAGGCCTGAGGAACCTGAGCGCGGGCTCGTCGGGCTTCGCTGACCTCAGGTCAACACTGCTCACTATGCCTAACACCCTGTTTACGGGGTCGACGACAGGCAAGGAGAGTAGGCCGGCCGAGGCTATGGCCGAGAGGGCCTCTGAGGCCTTCGCGTCCTGCCTCACATAGACCGCCCTGGGCTGGAGCTGGCTCACCCTGATCGCCCTAAGTATTGAGATAGTGTACTCGCCTGCGTGGACGGGCGACTGGGCCCTGCTGTCAACCTGTTCCCTCAGGATCGTGGGCCCCCTGAAGACAAGGACGGCGACGGCGAGGGCCACCATCTCGCCTGGTAGGAGGGCGAGGCTCCCTGTCATCTCTACAGTCATCAACATCGAGCTGATGGGGGCCATGCTAGCAGCAGCGAACGTCGAGAGCATGCCGACTATCACGAATGACGCAACGTCAGGGAAGGCTCCTGGGAGGGCCACGTGGAGGGCCTCACCGAAGGCAAGCCCCGTGAAGGCCCCTATGTCAAGCCCTGGCGCGAAGACGCCCCCCTTCGCCCCTCCCCCCAGTGTCAGAGAGGTGGTCAAGACCTTCGAGAGGGGGAGAAGGGCAAGGGCCAACGCAAGCGGGGCCAGGCTAACGACCTGGCCACCCATGAGGAACCTGAGCCAGCCGAACCCCTCCCCCATGTCCTCGGGGAACACCACCAGGAGGGCCCCTACGGCAAGCCCCGCGACGGCAGCCCTCACGAGGGGGTTCCTGAGCCTCCTAAGGGCGCTGAATGAGGACCGCATGGCCCACGAGTAAAGCATGGCCATGCCACCGGCAATCAAACCCAGCAAGGCGAAAAGGGGGATGTAGATCGCCCTGAACGGTATGTGGTAGGTCCCTAGGATGGGCGAGTACCCTGTCACCGAGCCATAGATCACGTAGGCGACGCTCGACGCTATCAGGGATGGGTAGAGAACGTCAGGCTCGACGTCCCTTCTGTAGAGCAGCTCCGCCGACAGGAGGGCCCCTGCGAAGGGGGTCTTGAAGATGGCCCCTATCCCAGCCCCCATGCCTATCGCGATTGCCCTCCTCCTGTCCTCGGCCGTCATCCGTAGCCAGCCGCTGACAAGCTGTGAGAGCACGGCACCTGCGTGGGAGGCCGGGCCCTCAAGGCCAGCGCTTCCCCCTAGGCCAATAGTCAGGGCTGACGAAAGTATCGACCCCGGGGCCTCCTCTGGCCTCAGCCTCAGGTTCCTGTGGTAGGCCCTTACCGCTACGTCAGTCCCGACCTCTGGGGTCCTGAAGGCGTAAGCGACCAGGAGCGAGAGGGGATAGGCAGCCGCGAGGACGAGAGGCATGAGGAGCAGCCACCTAATGCTCGCCATGTATGAGGCCTGCCCCATGCCGAACTCGTTCACGTGAAGGAGGTCAAGGAGCACGAGCCTGCCAAGGAGGTAGGACTGCGTCAGGTAGAGGGCGAGCGCCGCCAGGCCTATCACGACGCCTATGATGATGCCAGCTATGAACCACCTCTCAAAGTACGGTAGCCTCGAGAGATCCAAGGTCCCTACCTGACCTCAAGTCACTGGAATTTAAAGCGTAAAGGCGCAACTCCAATCACAGTAAAGGCCTGCCCGCGTTTAGGGGAGCGTTTTTATGAAGACAGGGGCTGTCAGGTAGGGGTGCCCTAGACGCTCAGGATCAACCTCCCAAAGCAGGAGGTGAGCACCTTTTACTCGTTCCCTGAGGGCGAGCCAGCCGAGGAGTTCTGCAGGGGCCTCGCCTGCTACGCGGCAAGGAGCCTGAACCCCGGGGCCTGGGAGAGGGCCGTCTCCCAGAGCCCACCGACCTACTGCCTGGGCAAGTGCTATGCCGGCCCCTCAAGCACGCACCTCAACGCGACTCCCACCATTGAGGTCAGGTCGAGGCACGCTGTCGTGCTCAGGCACATCGTCAAGGGGCCCGTGAGGTCTCTGGAGCACTACCTTGAGCTGGGCGGCATGGAGGGTATTGAGAGTGCCCTCCACATGACGCAGGCCGAGGTGATAGACGAGGTCAAGAGGTCTGGCCTCAGGGGCAGGGGAGGCGCCTACTTCCCGACGGGGCTGAAGTGGGAGTCAGCGCATAGGCAGGGCGTGAGCGAGAAGTACGTCGTTGTTAACGGTGACGAGGGGGACTCAGGGGCCTACGTTGACAGGTTCCTAATGGAGTGGGACCCATACCTTGTCCTTGAGGGGGCTATGATAGCAGCCTACGCGATCGGGGCCAGGAAGATCTACTTCTACATAAGGAGGGAGTACCCGCTCGCGGTCGCCTCCGTTAGGAGGGCCGTCAGGGAGCTGGTTGAGGCCGGCTACCTCGGCCAGGGGTCAAAGCTTGGGACGGCGCTTGACGTCGAGGTCCACGTAGGGAGGGGCTCATACGTTGTGGGCGAGGAGACGGCCATGATAAACGCCATAATGGGCAGGAGGCCCGAGCCGACGACAAGGCCTCCCTACCCGACCGAGAGGGGGCTGTTCGGCAGGCCGACGGTCGTTAACAACGTTGAGACCCTGGCCAGCGTCCCCTGGATCCTTGAGAACGGGGGGGACGCCTACGCCCAGATGGGCCACAACAGGAGCAGGGGGACCAAGGTGCTAAGCCTCAGCAGCCTCTTCAACAGGCCGGGTTTATATGAGGTTGAGTTCGGCGTGACGCTGAGGGAGGTGGTCTACGACATGGGAGGAGGCCTTAAGGGTGACAGGAGGCTCAGGGCCCTGATGGTAGGCGGTCCCCTGTCCTCGCTGATAAAGCCGGAGGAGCTCGACGTCAGGCTCGGCGTGGAGGAGCTGAGGCAGGTAGGCGCCAGCCTCGGCCATGGGAACGTGATAGCCTTCTCGGACGACTCGCCCGTAGTTGACATACTTCACGAGGTGGTCCACTTCGCTGCCTTCGAGTCCTGTGGGAAGTGCTTCCCGTGTAGGCTTGGTACCTCAAAGCTTGACCAGGTCTTCTGCGCGGCCAAGGACAGGGGCTACCTGACCAGGGAGGAGGCCGAGGAGGTGATTAGGGTCGCGGACACCATGTCTACAGCCTCACTGTGCGGTCACGGCCAGGCTACTGGGCAGGCAGTTATGGTCACGCTGAAGAAGTTCTGGGACGAGGCGGTGAGGTGATGGAATTGACGGTGAGGCTCAGGATAGACGGCAGGGATGTCGTCCTCGAGAAGCCGACGACCATCCTTAACGCGGCAAGGCGAGTAGGGATCGACGTACCTTCGCTGTGCTACGACGAGAGGCTTGGGCCCTATGGAAGCTGCAGGCTCTGCCTTGTCAACGTCAGGGGCAGGGGCATGGTAACCGCCTGCACTACCATGACCGAGGACGGGATGGAAGTTGAGACCGAGACGGAGGACGTCGTCAGGCACAGGGTTCAGATACTTCAGATGCTAGCTGAAAGGTACCCGGCCGAGGGGGGCGTTCAGGGAAGGCTCGGTGAGCTCTTCAGGAGGTACGGCGTGACCCCAAGGGGCGCTGAGAACCCCAAGCTTGCTGACGAGAGGCACCCGTGGATCAAGGTTGACCTGAGCAGGTGTGTCCTCTGCTACAACTGCGTGAGGGTATGCGAGGGCTACATAGGGAGGCTCATATGGAGGGCCCTCTACAGGGGCCAGCAGGCCCTCGTCCTCCCCGAGACTGGGAGCCTCGCCACCAGCTCATGCATAAGCTGTAGGGCCTGCGTCGACGTCTGCCCAAGCGGCGCCATAGTTGACAAGGTAATGACCTCGTCGGCCCCAGTTACGTGGGGGGAGACCGCCTGCTCCCTGTGCTCCCTCTCCTGCCCGCTAAGGGTCGGGTACAGCGACGGTGGGCCAGTCTACGTTGAGGGGAGGTCTGACCTCCTCCCCTTCTCGGCCAGGTGCCTCAGGGGCAGGTATCACTGGGAGGACTATGTCTACGTCCCGGAGAGGCCCAGGAAGCCGCGGGTCAGGTCTGGCCCAGGGGCCTGGAGGATCGCAAGCTGGGACGAGGCCATCACGTTGGTCTCGGACGGGCTGAGGAAGGCCCTGTCCGACGGAGGTCCCTCCTCAGTCGGCGTGATCGTCTCCTCTAGGCTGCCAGCCGAGGCCTACTACCTGGCCCAGCTCCTGGCGAGGGCAGGGCTGGGCACCAACAACGTGGACGCGGCCGCCTCCCTTCTTGGGGCCCCTATTGCTGAGCTGGCCCCGTTAGGGGGGCCTTTCTCATCAATTGACCTCAGCAGGCTTGAGGCGGACGCCTTCCTCGTCGTTGGGCCCCTCGAGGAGTACCACCCCGCCCTCGCCTCAGCGATAAGGTCCTCGTCCCTCCTTGGCCTCTCCAGGCTCGTGCTGCTCTCGTCACGTGACGACAAGCTTGGGCCGGCGGCGGACCTACACGTAGAGGCCGGGTCGGACTCCTTGCCAGTCGCCGTACAGGCGCTGGAGGCCGCCGCCATTGAGGAGGGGCTGGTTGACGTGGAGTCCGCCTCAAAGCTGTTGCCTGGGATCGCCTCCATAGTCCTCCAACTGAGGTCCGCTGGCGTGAACGGGTACGCTAGATCGCTTGGCCTTGAGCCCACGGCCCTGAGGGACGCCGCCAGGGCCCTGACGGCCGGCAGGACCGTTATCGTGGCTGAGCTCGACGGCACCCCTGGCGTGGCCCAGGAGTCCCTGAGGCTGGCAGCGCTTACCGGGGCTTTAACAAGGGGTGGCTCAGGCTTCGTGCCCCTCCTATCCTACTTCGATAACGCGGAGGCAGGCCTCTTCGGCGTGAGCCCGACAAGGCTGCCCGGGCTGAGGCCCCTGAGCGAGGCGGCTGAGCTCAGCAGGGAGCTCGGCGTCAGGCTGCCCGACGGTGAGGGCATGGGGGCCGCGGAGATGATAGAGGCCGCGAGGGACGGGAGGATGAACGCGCTTGTCATCATTGGGTCCGACCTTGCCTCGCCGTCCCCGATGAGGGAGGCGATCCTTGAGGCGCTGTACAGGGTGCCCTTAGTTGTCTCCATCTCCACCGTAGCGGGGGTAGGCGTCGAGTACACGTCGCACGTCCACCTGCCCATCGCCTCCCACGTCGAGGAGGAGGGGGTATACGTGGGAGCTGACGGCAGGCTGACGTTGGCCAGAGGGACCAGGGTATTCGGAGGGGCGCTCAGGTCATGGGAGGCCCTCTCAAGGGTGCTCTCGGCCATGGGCTTCAGCAGGCGCTACTCATCGGCGTCAGAGGTCTGGCTCGAGCTCACTAAGTTCGTCCCCCAGCTCTCGGGGCTCACAGCCGATTCCATAGCCGGGGGCAGGGCAAGGGTGAACCTGCTAGGCTAAGGCGAGAGGCCGGCCTGCCTCACCAGGAACCTGTAGAGGCTCCCCCAGATCCTCCCGTCGGGCCTCAGCTTGTTCTCGAAGTTGTTGTAGCCCGCCCATTCCTCCAGGGCCTTGATGGTGGCCTGGTCTACAACCCCCGTTATGGGGCCCTTGTAGTAGCCGAGCCTCGAGAGGGCCTCCTGAAGCTTCCCCGCAACCTCTGACAATCCATAGACGTCAGAGGGGTCCTCCCTCTCAAGGATCGTCAGCTCCCAGACCTCGAAGAGCCTCCTCAGCTCCCTGACAGGGTCAGGGTTGTCGTCGACCCTCAGGTCGACGTACCTGTCAACGCCCTCAAGGCAGCCCCCGTAGCCGCCACACGGCCTCATAACAAGTACCGCGGCCCCCTGCCTCCCCCTCCTGTCGCCGCCAGCCCTGTCGCCGGCCTCCAGGGCTGCCAACAGCCTGTCCACAAGCTCCCCTTTAGTGGTCTCGAAGGCCCTGGCCATAGCCTCAAGGACCTCGGGCCCCGCTAGTATGTTCCCCTGTGCGGAGAACCCGTCGCCGACTATGTGGCCGGCGTAGGCCATGCACCTTGAGCCCGTGAAGGCGTGCCCCTCCCCCTTGGCGTTAACGGCGCCTACCTGCCTGTCCTCCTTTCTTGGGTCACCTGCCAGGGCGGCCTCGACGGCCTGTTTAGGGGTGTACCTGGACTCCATGAGGTAGAGTATGAGCGGGCCGAGCCTCACGTTAGCCCACGCCTGGGTCGCAACTGCGCCAACGCCTGACTTAGCCCATGGAACCACGGACCCAACAGCTATGAACTTCGAGGCGACCGCAACCCCCACGTCGCCCCTTTCAGGGTCCGCGGCAACTATCGAGAAGGTCAAGCCTATCATGTTAGGGATGCCCGGGACGGAAATTAACATTAACAGGCTTCCGTTTCAGGGTTCACCACAACGGCAGGGCTGATAGACCTAGGTAGGGCTTGGCTTATTAGGCCGCGCTACAGGCGCCGAAAGAGACGAGAAGAAAAGGGTTGTCCGATGCGCGTTGGCCTCGAAAACCGTTGCCCAGGGGCTTCAGCGGCTATCCGAGCCTTTCATAGTCAGCCATCGCTTTACAGCGTCAGCATGGCTGACAGTGTCACAGAGCTGTCATCACTCATGGCTCAGGGAGGGCTGCCTGAGCTATGAGAATTGCCTTGCTCCACACGCTGTTCGAGGAGCTTGGCGGCGGCGAGGTCCTCGCGCTTCAGATGTACAGAGCCCTCAGACAGGAGGGACATGATGTCGACCTCTACTCGGTTAAGGCACTTCCCGACGTATGGAGGAGACTAAAGTCGATGTTCCCGGAGGCCAAAGTCAACGTGCTTCCCGGGTACGGGTTCCCGGAAGCGCTCTCAAGGGGGAGGCTGGTAAGGC
>JBMFIT010000047.1:0-10704 GCA_049974445.1 Acidilobus sp. | reverse complement strand
GCCCTTAACTGCGTCCCATGTAGGCCATGGGAAGGCAGTAAGCCCAGCCACGTCGTTGGCCTGATAAAAGAACGACAAGCCTCGCCCCTTCTGGGGGGCTTTCAATTTTGAAATGTTAAAGTATTATTAGGTCATAAATTGGGATACAGGTCAAGAATGCACTTGAAGTGCCCGTCGCCATGCGCCTCAATAACGACCTCTTCGAACTGACGGCTGCCACGGGGTTCTCAGGGCTAAACGGCCGCCCTCCCGGCCCTGGGTGACGAGACGCTCTCCAGCAGGGCCCTCCTAACGTCGTAGCCCACCAGCCTCCAGACGACTGCCGCCAAGGCCCCGACGCCCCACAGGGCGGAGTTGAAGGCCACGAACTGCCACTCAGTCCAGCTGGAGGTAACGTAGAGGGAGACGTCGTAGGAGAGTATCGGGGCGACCCTCACGAGGCCAATCATCGTGGCCCTAACGTTGGTCGGGAAGAGGAGGGGCTCGTAGATCGTCCTCACGGCCCAGGCGAGCTCGCTGAAGAACATGTTCACGAAGAGCAGGGGGTAGAAGGCCGAGAGGAAGGCCTGCTGGTTGAGCTCTGCAAGGGCGACCGCTATCAGCCCGATCGAGGCGAGCCCGCCGACGTAGGCGAGCACCGAGAAGTCCCTCGAGTCCATGACGTCAGGCAGGAACGCCGCAGGTAGGCCTGCTAATGAGGCGGCCACGTTGGCGACCAGCATGATGAGGTATATCGTGGCCCCGGAGTAGTAGAAGTACGCTATGGTGAACGCCATCAGGCCGTAGGTGAGGTACTGGACGACGCCCAGGACGGCCAGGAAGGCGTAGCGCCCCCAGAGGCCCACGGTCGGCGTGACCTCCCTCACCTCGTGGACTGGCTCCGCCGACAGCCTCTCGGCCTCCCTCGATGCCCTCCCAGCCGCGCCCTTCTCGAGGAGCCACCTAACGGACTCCGGCATGCTCACCCTGACAGCGAAGGTAACCCCCAGGACGGCCAGGGTCACGGCGATGAGGGAGTAGGCGGCGTAAAGGTAGGAGCTGGTGCTTGAGTAGGTGAGGAGAAGTATTGCCGACCCCAATGCGGCACCCACGTTGGCGAAGTTCGGCCCCAGCACAAGGACCCTCGTCCTGTGCCTGGCCGGGGTGTTCTCAGCAAGGAAGGCGAGGGAGACGGGCACGTCGCCCTCTATGCCAACCTTCATCAGCGCGGCGCCGAGGAGCCCGACCAGGACGGCCCCGAGCCCCCTTCCCCCCGTGAGGGCTATGTCGAACCCGAGGACGAGGAGCCCTGCCCCTATCATTGACATGGTCAGGTAGAAGGCCCCCTTCCTGGCCAGGCTCATGTCGGAGAGCCTCGCTATGACAAGGTCCCCCATGATGTCGAGCGCGTAGTAGGCGACCAGGAAAAGTATGCTCTTGTGGAAGACCAGGTAGCCGGCCGGCCCTATGGTGGCCTCCAGGCCCCATATCAGCATTCCAAGGCTAGTTGATGTGAATATCAGGCCGTGGGCCCTCGTCCAGCGGGAGCTGTCTATCCTCCTGGCCAGCTGCTCCACCTCATGTCCCCTGATGTTACTACTGGGGGTAGTAAAATGCGTTTGCACGATGGGGAGGGCCGTGGCCAATTTCAAGCCTGGCAGGGGCGTCCGCAAGGCGTGCCATTGCGAGGGTTGGAGCCCAGCTCCGTTCGCATCGACAGCCTCCCGTTAGCCCGAAGTGGTTACACGGGCTGTTGGCTAGGCGGGGCCCCTGGGCGCCACCATGGGCTGAGTTGAGGTGATTGGGCTGAACCCTTCTTCGCGTTAACTGAAGCCTTTTTATACCGTTTATAATAAAAATATTAATGATGGTGAGCCCTCGCGCCGATGTGGTCTGTGCCCAAAGGGGTGGGGGCGAGGGTAACAGCGGTGATGTGACCCCGTGCCGTTGGGCTCGAGGGGGCCCCGTGACCCGCCTGCCTTTAAGTTTGGTAGGTGGGCGAGGGCCGGTCCCCACGCTAGATCATGAATAAATATAAAATGATTGAGGTGAAGGCGCAGGGACAAACGGAAAGAAAGGCCTGTTGGCTACCAGGGCACGGGCAGGAACGCCTGGGCCACGAGCATTGCCTCAGGTGGAGGGGGCTGGGTGGCCCCTCTCTCCCTGTCGTCCCTGTCCCTCCTAATCCTTGGCACCCTCGCTCACCTCCTTGGGCTTGGTCAGGGGAGAGAGCGGCAGGGCCTAATAAGGGGTCGTCCTGGTCGAGGGCCCAGGCCCCCTGCCTCCCCTGAGGCCCCACGGCCAGAGGGCCCTGTCGCCCAGGAGGTAGATTATGGAGGGCGTCAGCAGGAGCGAGGCTGTCAGGCCGGCCAGCAGGACGCCTGCCATCAGGGCAAGCCCCATGCCCCTGAAGCCGGGGGCCGAGAAGACCAGTAGGCCTGAGAAGGCGCCCGCCATGATCGTCGAGAGGCCGATCACGAGCGCGCCTATCCTGCCTATCGCCTCGTTGACGGCCTGCCTCACCCCCTTCCCTGAGGCCCCCTCCCTCACCCTGTTCATAATGAAGCTGTTGTAGTCCATCCCCACGCCTAGTATCGCGGTGAAGACCACTATTGGGAGGTACCAAGGCAGGCCTGTCCCCGTGAGCCTGTACACCTCAACCGCGAGGGACGTGCCGAGTACCGCTGATATGACAACGCTACCGAGGGCTGTGGCAGCCATGGGCAGGCCGCCGAAGAATGCCAGGAGGACAAGGAACATGAGGACTATCGCTATGGGGTACACGAGGTCATAGAAGTCATGGTAGACGATCCGCTGGAGGTCCAGGTTGACGGCGGGCATGCCGCCGACCATGGCCTGCGGCGAGACGGCCTTCGCCATCTGCCTTATTGACCCCGCGCAGGCCATGGCCTGCCTGCCGAGAGGGTAGGTGGACAGCGTGACCTCAAGGAAGGGCCTGGAGTAGTTGTAGAGCTGGGTCGTCTGGACGCAGCCAAGCTGTGAGATGGAGGCGTTGACGGCCCTCAGGACGGTAACGTTTGGGGCGACAACGTAGACCGGGTAAAGGAGGCCGGCGGCGTAGTTCTCCGTCACGTAGTGCAGGGCCCGGACTGAGGGGGCGCCCTGGGGCATCATGAGCGTGAAGTCGTAGCTCCCCCTGAACGTCGCATAGACGAACGAGGCGGGCACCACGGCCACCAGCACCGCGGCCACGAAGGCGGCCGCCCTGGCGTTCGTCATGAGGTACCTGCCCGCAGCGCCTCCCGCCCCCTTGGCGCCGCCCCTCCCCTGGGGCCTTGAGGGCCACCAGAGGACGCCGCTCCTCCCGGCGAGCACAAGGACGGCTGGGACGAGGGCGAGGCTGACGGCCATGGTGACGAGGATCGCTATTGGGACCGCCTCGCCCAGGCTCGTCAGGAACGGGAAGTTGGTTGCTATTGACATGGCCCCGAATCCTATGGAGGCCGTGAGGCCTCCCGTCAGCACGGCCCTCCAGCTCCTCCTAAGCGAGAGCCACGCGGCCCTCCTTGGCTCGACCCCGCCCTCCAGCTCCTCCCTGAACCTCCTCGAGATAAGCGTGGAGTAGTCTATCCCAAGCCCCAGGCCGGCCTCGTACATCACGGTCCTGCTGATGGAGTTCACGGCGATCACGCCGTGGCTCGCGAGGATGAAGCCAAGGCCGAGTGCTATCACGAGGCCTAGGCCTATGGCGAAGAACGGGACCAGCAAGGCGACCACGGACCCAAGCACGGCTGCCAGTATGACGAAAACAAGGACGGCGCTTATCAGGTCGCCCTCCCTTATGCTCCTCATGGATGAGGTAGAGAGCTCGTAGTCGAGGGCCGTGGACCCGGTCACCATGACGGTGGCGTTAGCGTACCCCAGGGACCTGAGCTCATCCTGGAGCTGGGACCTCAGGCCCTGGGCCTGCGAGTACGGTACCGTGGAGGGCACGTTGACTATGAAGCCGTCGTAGTTCAACTGGACAAGCAGCCCCCTCAGCCTGCCCAGTATCGTGGGTGAGGTCCTGTTGAAGATGAGCTCGGTGAGGTTCCTGAGCTCAACGCTGTACTCTGAGCTGTTGACAAGGACGGAGACGGAGGCGACGGAGGTCGGCCAAGAGAGGTTGGCCGGCACGCCAAACCTGACGAGGCTTGAGTTCACGAGGGAGGGAAGGGCGATGAGGAGCCCCCGGTAGCTGCCTATCTCGCCTGCCGAGGCCAGCTCCTCCAGGAGGGCGCGGGCCTGGCCCGAGCTGAGGCTCTGGTTCACCATGCCCACGGCAAGCCAGTAGGGGCTCACCCCTGAGAGGAGGGACATGGGGACAGAGTAGGGGACGTTGAACGCCTCGGAGGCCAGCTGCGAGACAGCCTCCCTCAGGAGGGTCTTGTTGGTGCACATGGCGCACCCCGCCCCGGGGTCGTAAGCGGTCAGCTCCCTTGGCAGCAGGGCTGCCAGGAGCGGCGCGTAGCTAGAGTAGCTGGGAGGGAGGGAGAGCGCTATGACCTCCGTTGCCAGTGACGCGGCGGCGGGCCCGGTTAGGGTGCCGTTTACAACGTATGAGGCCAGAGACCGGGCGACGGGCCCCGGGAGCTCCGAGGAGAGGGCCTCGTAGGTCACGTTCATCACTATTGCCTTTAGCTCGCTCTCGTTGAAGCCGGCCTCCGCGTAACTGGCCGCTACTGCCTCGAGGAGGTCCCTGGCCTGGCCGCTCAAGTTCATTGAACTCACGAGGGAGGACATCGCCTCAACGGATGAGAGCTCCCTCATCCCCTGCGTCAGGTTGTAGAGGGCGTACTGGTTCTGCACCGTGAGGTTCCCCGAGAGGGCGAAGAGCTCGGGGTAGTAACGCTGGGACGCGTTGGAGAAGGCCCTCGAGTACGCCATGAGGACGGGCAACAGCTGGGACCTCCCCGTGTAGTTGAGGACCTGATACATGGCCTGGAACGTGAAGCCCTCGGCCGTAGAGACGTTGAACCTTGAAGGGCCGCCTATCGAAAGCACGTAGCCGAAGAGTGCCTTGATAAGCTGGGGCGGCGGCGGGGTGACGTAGCCTATCTGGGGGCAGTTGGACTCAACTACCTCGACGTCCTGGGGGGTGAGGTTCATGGTCTGGTAGGCCTTCGTCATGTTGACGAGGACGTACTCGGCCCTGAGCGTGTTGAGGAAGGTCGCTGTGTACCCAAGCGAGACCTCACTGGTGGCGTTGCCAAGCTGGACGAGCTGGGGTAGGGCGGATGAGTAGAGCCTGGTCAGGTTGTAGCCTGTCCAGTAGATCCTCGAGTAGGCCTCGTCGGCCCCCATGACGACAGGCATCGTCTCCGAGAGCGTGACGTTGAGCTGCTCAAGCCTTGAGGAGGCGTTGTTGACGGCCTCCCAGAGCCTTACCAGGCCAGAGGCCGTCGAGACGCCAGCGTTGAGGAGGTGGGCCGAGACGCCCTGCGCCGAGGAGTAGGCGTCCCTCATGACCGAGACCCAGCTCGTGCCCCACGTCAGCGTCCCGTTGAGCCTGTAGAACGTGCTCACGTTGACAGGGACGTGGGCCACCACGAAGACGTAGTTGTCCTGCGCCGAGGAGTTCCCCTCCTGCTGGACTATGTCCATTACCTCGATGCTCTCGACGCCCCTTGGCATGAAGGAGGACTCGTTGGTCGACACGACGGAGTTTATCCTGGCCGCGTAGGGGTAGAGGAGGGCAGCGATCGCTAACACGACGACTATTATGGCAGCCGCCCCAAGCTCGTCCCTCATCCCGCGTCACGTCGGAGAAAGTATCGTAAACCTACGTATTTAAGCGTTAGCCAACCCCATAACCTGATAATTAATATCATTACATTAAGCTGAAAGCGATCGCGGCGTCAGGGCCAGGTACCCGGCGGCCGCGGCGAGGGCCACGAGGGACTCCGCCGCCCAGGCATCGCCCGCCGGCGCGGCGGAGAGCAGGGCAGCGAAGATAGAGGAAGACATGGTCCTGGCCACGGAGCCCGCGAGGCCGTAAACCCCCATGTGGGTCCCCCTTGAGGTCGGGCTGCTTGTCCTCGCCGCCACGGCGCTTGAGACAGGCATCACGATCATCTCGCCGAGGGTTATGAGAGCCACGTCCAGTACTGCCTGGGCGTACGACCTAAGCGCAGGGAGGGCCCCGTAGCCGGCCGCGTAGATCACCATACCCAAGGAGAGGGCGGCTGAGGGCCTCAGCCTGGAGGCGAGCCCGGAGAGCCTGTCCTGAAGGAGGACGACGAGGGCCCCGTTGAAGGCGAGGAGGGAGCCAGCGAGGCCCGTGCTTAGCCCAATCACCCCAGAGAGGTACTGGACGAGCGGGTAGCCCATGAGGCCAGCTATTATGAACGTGAGGAAGGTAGGTATGAGGAAAACCGCTAGGGGCCTGGGCGGCCTCTCTACCCTGGTTGGCCCCCTTGCGGGCTGGCTCGGAAGGCCAGTGATGAGGGGGAGGGTGGAGGCCTGGGTGAGGGCGGTGAAGGCGAAGAGCGTCCTGAGGCCAAGCAGCTGGTAAAGGGCTCCCCCCACCGCCACGCCGACCGCCCAGCCGAGGTTTGAGCCAACCCTGACCCTGCCGTAGGCCCTCACCAGTCGGGCGTGCTCCGTGAAGTAGTCCCCGACAAGGGCGGAGCTGCTGGAGGCGAAGGAGCCGGAGGCGAGGCTCTGGAGCGCGGTGAAGGCCTCTATGTAGGCCGGGGAGCTGAGCGCCGCGGCCGTGCCAAGGAAGAGGCCAGCGAGGGCGACTGAGAGGGCCATCACCTTCGCCCTACCGAGCCTGTCGGAGGCCGCCCCTCCTGCGATCTGCCCAAGGGCGCCGCTCACGGCGAGCGCCATGTAGTAGACCGAGACCTGGGGGAGGGGGACGCGGTAAAGCTCGTTGAGGGCGAAGCCGACGAATGGCATAGTGAGGGAGAAGCCGAGCACCCTTATGGCCGAGATTGCCGCTACCCTGTCCTCGACCCTCAAGGCGGCTCACTCGCCGACGACGGGCATGGACCTCCTGGACGCGAGCCTGGCCTCGTCAGCTGAGAAGAACCTCCAGTACATGTAGACGTTGAGCCCCATGAGGCCTGCGTATATGAGGAAGGGGATCGAGTACATGGGGACAGCTGGGGCGGAGCCGGTGTCGAAGAAAGGAGAGGCGGCGAAGGTCCCAACCGACGAGAAGAGGAGCCTAGAGCCCTGGTTGTAGCCGGACACCCTCCCCCTCTCCTCGGCTGGGGTGAGCTCGAGGAGGAAGGACTGCTGTACCGGTATAGCTATGACCCTCAGCATGGGGTACGTCAGGTACAGGGCCGCGGCCGCCCAGAAGCTCCCAGCGAACGGGAAGGCGAGCATTATCGGTATGGTAAGGGCCCTCGTTATCGTTATGCTCCTCAGGAAGCCAAGCCTTCTCTCGAGCCAGGGGGCCGCGAGCATCGAGGAGGTGGCCAGCAGGGATGCGGCAGTGACAACGTCGCTCGTGAGGGACCTGGGAGCGTGGTAGACGTATATGAAGATCGGCACTATGAAGGGCACAGTGAGGCCGTTGGTGAGGCCGTTCATCAGGCCGGTCACTGAGAACTTCAGCGCGTTCCTGGTTGACCTCATCGACATCGACCTGGCCCTGACGCCAGGGAGCCTGATCGGGGGTATGAGGGCCATGGCCCCTGCGGCGATCAGTGAAGAGATCGCCAGCTCGTCCCTGTAGCCGAGGTAGCCCCCTATGAGCGTGCCAGCGGCAGCCGCGACGCTGCCCATGAAGGAAATGAGCGATATGACCCTCGTCCTCCCTGTGCCCTCGCTGAGGTCAGCTACTATAACGTTCTGCACGGGCCCCACGACCCCGCCTACACCTCCCGCCCCCATGGCCCCGGTCGCGGATATGCCCCCGAGTATGGCTGACGCTAGGGCAGTCATGACAGACATCCTGACGAGCATCACGAGGGGGGTCAGGACGAGGAGGGCAGAGGCCACGTAGAGCGAGGACTTTCTGCCGAGGAGGTCCGCCATGTAGCCGACCACTATCGACAGGGCCGCGGTGGCGGCCCCCGCCGTGGCATATATAATGCCAAGCGAGAAGAGGCTCAGGTGAAGGACCTCCTTGGCTATGTAGGGGAAGACGACGAATATGATGCCGGCTGACACGCTCCTGACGCCCCTCAGCGCCGCCAGGTAAGCAAGCGACCTGACCCTCTCCCCCTGCAAGGCCCCCTAGGCATAGGCCCGGGGCCTATTATTAGGCTCTATACATCGAATACCTGCATTTAGCATATACGTCCCCAGGGGACTCGCCCCCAGGACTTGGCTTGGAGGGCGCTGAGGGCCTCGAGTCCATAGACGTGGCGGAGGCAGGCGTTGAGAGCAGGCAGTATGCCCTAATATACCCTGTGACTATAATGCCGAGGGAGGCCGTCTACAGCGTATACCTCGAGGCCAGGAAGAGGGCAATACAGGCCGGCATCGCGTTCCTGAGCGGCGTGAGCCCAAGGAGGATCGTGGTGAGGCAGGTCAGGCCAGAAGACCTTGGCCTCCCCGGGCCAGAGTGGAGGTTCAGCGTCAGGGCCGGCGAGGTCGAGATCCTAAGGCGCGTCATGCCCAGGGACAGGGCCCTCGTGATATTCGGGGTCTACAACCAGGCCCCGCAGCCCCGCGTGCAGCAGCTTGAGCTGTGGAGGAACGGGTCCCGGAGGCTGATCCTAGTTTTACAGGAGCTCTACACTAGGGGCTACGACCCGATGGGCGTGCTGGCCGAGTTCGAGGTGATTAGGCCGGGGGACCTGGTGAGGGTGCTGGCGAGGTCGACGGGTGACGGCGAGGAGCTGCTTGGGATGATGGGCTATGTGGCCGAGCCGGAGGGGCTCATCTCAAGGGAGCCGCCTTAACCCCTCAGCGCTGCAATGGATCCTCACCCGGCTCAGCTCCCATTCGCCCATCATCGGGGCCAGGCCACAGGGTGGCGCTGGGCCTTAATGGCTGTTCATTTTAACCTGGCGTTGGGGGTGAAGGCGGGGAGAAACTTGAGGGCGCTGGTCACTGCCTCAACCAGGGGCATTGGCTTCGGGGTCGCCCAGGTACTAGTCAGGGGAGGGCACGAGGTGACGATAAACGGCAGGACGGACGAGGGGGTGAGGGCCGCGCTTGAGAGGCTTAGGCCCTTCGGCAGGGTCCACGGGGTGGCGGCCGACATAACCGTGAGGGAGGACGTGGTCAGGCTGGTTGGAGAGGCGGTCAAGGCCATGGGCGGCCTCGAGGGCCTCGTCTACATAGCCCCGCCGCCGAAGCCTGGGAGGTTCGAGGAGCTGAGGCCCGAGGACTGGGAGCTAGCGACGAGGCAGCTCCTGCTGAGCGCCGTCTGGCTCGTCCAGGAGGCCCTCCCCCACCTGAGGGCGACGAGGGGGTCGATAGTACTGCTCTCGAGCTTCGCCATAAGGGAGCCCGTTGAGGTGCTCGCGCTCAGCAACGTGGTGAGGATATCGATAGCGGGCCTGACGAGGACCCTTGCAAGGGAGCTTGGGAGGTACGGCATAAGGGTCAACATGGTCCTGCCTGGGAACATTGAGACCGAGAGGTCGAGGCAGGTCATAGAGAGCAGGGCGAGGGCCAAGGGGATAAGCTACGAGGAGGAGCTGAGGCTTGAGATGGCCGACGTCCCGCTCGGGAGGATAGGGAGGCCTGAGGAGGTAGGCGAGGTCGTTGAGTTCCTGCTGAGCGAGAGGGCGAGCTACGTGAGCGGCGCCGCGATACCCGTCGACGGTGGCCTGCTGCACGGCGCCTTCTGAGGGCCAGGCTGGGCAGGCCCACCCACCCTTAACTCGCCCTGAAGTGCAGGGCCTGTCATTAGTTTTGTCAGTAAGTTGGGATTGGGTATAGGTAGCCCTTGGACTCGAGCCGCCTCAGGTCCCCCTCCCCCAACGTCATGTACGCGGTTGTCCCGTCGGAGAGCCTGAGCCTAACAGTCCTCAGCCTGCCGCCCCCAGCCGACAGCAGAAGCTCTGCTGACGTTATGCCCGTGAACGTGAGGTCGGCCTGGCCGCACGCCTCCTGCCGCGTCGTCATTACGTCGGAGACCCTGACGTACCCGCCCCTACCCCAGTGCCTTGCGCTGACGAGGAGGTCAGCGATAAGGCCTGCTGTCAAGCCTATAATGCCAACGAGCTCGCCCAGGGAGTTGTTCGCCACCATCGAGGCTGTTAAGGCGGCCGCGAGGGCGGAGCCTAAGGCCACGTAGGCCGCCCTCCTCCTCGCTGACCACTCCCTTTTAGGTAGGGCCTTAACGGACCCGGCCTGGACCTCCCTGTAGGCAGCGAGCTGGCCCGGCCTGAGGAGCACGAAGCATGGCAGCTGGCCCCTGCCCCCCGGCCTCTGGCAGGACCCAAGGGTCGAGTATGTCTGCCTGTCGCACCTGAGCAGCCGCGAGATACAGGCCACCGCAATAGCGTGGGCCGTCAGGGCTTTATTTCTGGCCCACCGACGCGTTTGCCGCCCAGTAACGTTCGTGGGAGCACGCCCGCTTGCCAAGGTTAATAACCCTCAGCCAAGGCGTGGAAGGTGTAGGAGAGTGTGACCTTGGGTGAAGGTCGAAGGGCCGCCGTCGTTGGCGCTGGCCTCGCCGGCCTCTGGACAGCCCTTCGCCTGGCCCGACGAGGGTATGAGGTAACGGTCTACGAGAGGGACCACCCAGGTTACGGGGCCTCCTCGAGGGCGGCCGGCATCATCTCACTCCAGCTGCCAGTCCCCCTGCTG
>JBMFIT010000046.1:0-11260 GCA_049974445.1 Acidilobus sp. | reverse complement strand
TAGTGATCATCTTGCTCGAGTCAGCCCTTGAGCTAGTCCCAGGCGAGATAACCCATCATTCTCAGGTCATGGAGACGGCTAAGAGGTACGGCCTGAGACCTGGGGAGATGCTCCTGGACGCCGGGATACACGGTAGAGCCATGAGGTCGCTTAAGGGGTTTTGGAGGAGGGGTAGGCCGGACATAGTTCACCTCTCCCTCCTGAACCTCCTCGAGAAGGCCCCAATTCGGGGCGGGGTCGCGGAGGTCTATATGCACCTCCAGGACGGACGCGTCTTCGCTTTCAGCCCCCAGGTCAGGATACCAAAGAACTACGACAGGTTCAAGGGTCTCATGGCCCAGCTCCTCAGGCTCAACAGAGTCCCACCCGAGGGCGAGCCGCTGATCTGGAGGGTCGCCAGCTCCCTCAGGGAGTTCCTCGGGGGGAGGAGGCTCATACTCCTCAGCGAGGACGCAAGCGATGAGCTGACGCCGCTTGGGGTCGTGAGGGAGTCTCAGGGTACCGGAATGCCGATAGGCTTCGGTGCATACCCGAGTGGGCCCCTCTCAGACGAGGTAAAGTCGCTCGCGGCCAGGAGGGTTAGGATAAGGCGAGGGGAGCCCCTTAAGGCATGGGACGTGGCCTGCGCCCTGTCCTGCTCGCTCTACGACCTTATGGGAGACCGAGAAGGGCCTCGATCGGGTAACCCCTCATCATCCCAGGGGTTCAGCTACTGATGGTCTCTTCATAGGCCCATCATGTAGGTCAGGCTGGAATTAATGGCCTTTCCCTTAGAACCGGCCTGCCTTAACAAGCGGTCTGGAGGCAGAAAAGTAAATTTTATTTTTATATTTAATTATTGATAAATTGGGTTAGAACCCCTCTGCGATCGGCTGGCTTCATCATTTATCCCAGCGGGCCCGCCGGGACTTGAACCCGGGACCTCCGGCTCCGAAGGCCGGCGCGCTGGTCCTGACTACGCCACGGGCCCCTGTGAGGCTTTCTCCTTTGAAGGATAAAACCTGATCTGGGCTAACCTAATTGGGACCCGGATGTCTCAGGTCGTCCCATGCCAGAGCCTTGGAGTGTACGTTAGGTTCGGTGATGCCACCTGTTATTCAGACGGCACAGTCACAGTCTCGGGTCCCGCCGTCCTCTTCATACCAAGCGCCGTCAGGAGCCTCGACGGCAGATCTAGGAGGGTAGGGAGGGTACAGGCCGACATAATTAGGGCCGTCTCCTCGGGGCATCACCTCAAGGAGGAGATGGTCAGCTATACCGGCGCCTCGCCCAGCGTTGTGGCCGCCTCGCTCGCCGCCCTCGTCAGGAAGGGACTACTTAGGACGCTGAGGGCCACCTCAGGCGGGCCCTGCAGGACCTACTACCTTACTCCCGACCAGAGCCCAGACGAGCTTATGTCCAGGCTTGGCCTGAGCCCCTGCAGGCGGTCCTCCAGGGCTAGGCCCTCCCCCTGACCCCCTGCCCGCCCTAAAGGACGAGGCTTGTCGTCCTCTCCGCCAGCGCTGCGAGGGCTTAGTAATTGGCCTTTTCTGCCTCAGCCACGCACCCACCTGTCCTCGACGCACTGCTCTGAGGTCTCCATCCTGCGGGCTCTTGGCTGGGCTAATGTTATCGCCTCAGTTCTTAACCTGCCGGCCTCGTTAACAGCCTCTCCTAAGGTTGTAAAATTGATCGCCCTATACCGCTCTATTTAGCTCTTGGAGGGCGCCTTTCAGGCAACCCGCCTCGGGCGCTCGTAGTCGAGCACGTCGCAGCCTGGTCGCTCATTGAGTAGAGGGCAGGACCTTACGTAGCTTCCATTACATGTCTCTCAGCAGCAGGGCCTGTAATTCTATCAGCGCCTCGCACACCAGGTGTCAAACAGGTCACCTGTGAGGGCTCAGATTAGACCGTAAAAGTCCCCAATGAATCCACCGCTGGGTGCACGCGCTGAGGGCTGACGTGCCGGTCGAGTGCGTCATAGACGCCCATGTCCACATGCCGCTTTTGACCAAGACCAAGGATGTTAACGACTACATAAGGGGGCTCGTTGAAGCCGGCGTCGGCGGCGCCGTCATAATAGGGATCCCTCCTTTCAAGGACGTGCTCTCTAGGATAACCATAGAAGAGGTCGAGAAGGAGCACGAGAGGGTCAGGCCCCTAATAGAGAAGTACGCCTCTGAGCTTATGGAGCACCTTCAGCCCGAGGCCCTTTACGTGAACGCCCTGAGGCTCGCCGAGGACTTCTGCTCATTTGCCAGGCATCCCCAGATGTCGGCCCTTAGCAACTTCGCACCCGTGTTCCCAGCCAACCTCTCGCTTCGGCCCGAAGAGCTAGCTTCAGTCCTTGAGGCCGCCGCGGGCAGGGGCTTCAGGGGCTTCAAGGTGATATCGACCCTCTTCCTTCAGCACCTCGACTCGCCCCAGGTGGCCGCTGTCCTAGAGGTCGCACAGTCGAGGGGCCTCCCCGTCATCGTCCACGGGGGATGCGACCCAGGCATATGGGAGCTCCCAAGGTTCTGCAAGTACGGGGACCCATCAAGGCTTGGGGTGAACCTGAGGGAACACAGGGACGTGGCCGTCATCATCGCGCACGCGGGGGGCTACAGCGCTATAGCACCCGGAGTGTTCTTTGAGGAGACGCTGTCGCTGGCCAGGTCGTTCCCTAACATCTACGTTGACACCTCAGCCCTTCCGCCACAGCTTGTCCCACTTGTGCTCAACGACTTCCCCAATGGCAGGGTCCTCTACGGGTCTGACTATCCGGCCGTCTCCAACGCAGACCTTAGGAACTACATGGAGGAGGTCTTCCTGGGCATAATGAGCCGCAGGCCCCCAAGAGATGCCCTGGAGTCCTACTCCCACGGTCTTGCTGAGGAGCTCTTTAAGCTCTCGTGCCTGACGCCACTTTACAGGAGGGTCGGGCTATAGTCGGGCTATAGTCAGGTATACTTTAACAATAAAACTTAGAATATAAAAAGAACTATTAGTTTCTTAAAATAGGAAGCTTGTGGGACAGAATCTTATCAAACCCACTGTAATAGAATCCTTAAATAGTAATCCTGACATGAATACGTCTGGGTACACAGGTGAGGTGTTATGGTGGAGGCCCAAAGGATTGAGCCCCTCCCTTATGGGGAAAAGTACTTCCCTTACCACAACAAGTACCTCGAGTTCTGGCGCCAGAGCGTCGACGACCCAATAAAGTTCTGGGACGAAAGGGCAAGGGAGCTGGTATGGTACAAGACGTGGGACAAGGTCCTAGACGATTCGAACCCGCCCTTCTACAGGTGGTTCGTCGGGGGCGAGACGAACATCAACCTGAACGCCCTTGACCGCTGGATGGGGACCCAGGTTGCCAACAAGGTCGCCTACTACTGGGAGGGCGAGGACGGAACGTCGAGGGTTCTGAGCTACAGGGACCTGTTCCGCGAGGTCAACAAGCTTGCAAAGGCGCTGCAGGACATGGGAGTCAGGCCTGGGGACACGGTCACTATATATCTGCCTATGATTCCCGAGCTGCCCATATCAATGCTTGCCGTTACAAGGGTTGGCGGAATTCATAGCGTTGTCTTCTCAGGCTTTAGCCCAACAGCGCTGGCGGACAGGATCGTTGACGCAAAGTCCCGCGTTGTCATAACTGCCGACGGCTACTGGAGGGCAGGCAAGGTAATTGAGCTGAAGAAGAACGCTGACGATGGCGTAGCGCTCGCCGAGAAGCAGGGGGCTAAGGTCGAGAAAGTCATAGTTGTCAGGAGACTGGGCAATCCCATAAACTTTATTAAGGATCGTGATGTCTGGTATCATGAGCTCATGTCCTCATACTTGGACAAGACGTACGTTAAGCCTGTGCCCAGGAAGGCCGACGACGTACTGTTCATACTGTACACAAGCGGCACGACTGGGAAGCCTAAGGGCATAATGCACAGCGTTGGAGGTTACATGGTCTACGTGTATAACGTGTTCAAGTGGAATTGGGACATAAGGCCCGAGGACGTACACTGGACTATGGCGGACGTGGGCTGGATCACTGGACACACCTACATAGTTTACGGCCCTCTCATGCACGGGGCCACGGAGGTCATGTATGAGGGCGCCATAAACTACCCGCAGCCGGACAGGCCATGGCAGATCGTAGAGAAGGACGGCGTTACTATTTTCTATACTAGCCCGACGGCCCTGAGGACGCTCAGGCAATACGGCGACGAGTGGGTCAAGAAGCACGACCTGTCGAGCATTAGGATACTGGGCACCGTGGGCGAGCCCATAAACCCGGACGTCTGGAGGTGGTACTTCGAGGTAGTTGGGCAAAGGAGGTGCCCCATAGTAGACACCTGGTGGATGACAGAGACGAGCGCTGCTATGATAGCGCCGGCGCCGGGCATAAGCCTCGTCCAGCTAAAGCCTGGCTCTGCTACGTTCCCCATGCCGGGCGTAGTCGCTGACGTCGTTGACGAGAGCGGCAACCCAACGCCCCCAGGCGTTAGGGGCTACCTGATCATTAAGAGGCCTTGGCCTGGTATGCCTCTTGGAATCTGGGGAGACCCGGAGAGGTATGTAAAGACGTACTTCAGCAGGTACCCAGGCGACTTCTACGCAGGCGACTACGCCGTTAAGGACGAAGAGGGCTACTTCTGGCTCCTTGGCAGGGCCGACGAGGTGCTTAAGGTCGCAGGCCACAGGATTGGCACAACCGAGATGGAGGACGTCCTCATAAGGCATCCTGCAGTTGCTGAGGCGGCGGTGATTGGAGCCCCAGATCCCATAAAGGGGGAGGTGCCCGTGGCAGCGGTTGTACTGAAGGCTGGCACGAAGCCAAGCGATGACCTCAGGGAGGAGCTGATAGAGCTGATAAGGGCCCAGATAGGACCCATAGCAACCCCGAGGGCTGTGCTGTTCGTCAGCAAGCTGCCCAAGACGAGGAGTGGCAAGATAATGAGGAGGCTGCTCAAGAACATAATGGAGGGCAGGCCTCTCGGTGACACGACAACCCTTGAGGACCCCACGGCAGTCGACGAGCTTGTTAGGGCTTGGAACGAGTTCAAGGCCTCGATTGGAGGGGGGTAACTTTAAGTTAAGTTTTTATTTTTGTTCAGACTATAATATATTGGTAAAACTGGGGTGGGCGAGTAGTGAGTGAGAAGGAGCCCTTTGCGGATCCAAGCGCCCTCGGGCTCTGGGGGTTTGCCCTGACGACGATCGTGCTTAGCCTCCACAACGCCGGGGTAATAGCGACCGCAGGCATGACGCTAGCCTACGCCTACTTCTGGGGAGGGATGGCCCAGGTCTTCGCCAGCTGGATGGACTTTAAGAGGGGCAACCTGCTAGGTGGCACGGCCTTCGGCACCTACGGCCTGTTCTGGATAGGGCTGGCTACGGCGTTCGTTCTCCAGGCCTGGAACCCGAGCGTGTTTTCCTGGGGTGGGCCTGAGATAGGCTGGTGGTTCGTCTTCTGGGGCATTCTTACCCTGGTCTACGCGGTTGGCGCCAACGCAGTGAAGGCCCGGGTCCTGACGAGCGTGCTTGTGCTGCTCGCCATAACCTTCTGGGTCCTAGCAGCTGCCTTCTTCACAGGGAGCCACGCTGCGCTTGTTGTCGGCGGCATCATAGGCCTCATAACGGGCCTAGACGCGCTTTACCTTGGGGCAGCCATTGTCATTAACTGGGCCTTCAAGAGGGGCGTGCTTCCGGCCTGATTCTCGAAATAGCCCAACCTTTAATTACCTTTTTTGACATCATCTCTGCAGGGGGCGCTCCTGTCTCAGCCCTGTGACCGCTCCTGGCTGGCTGAACTCAGGGGCAAGTACAGATACAGGCCCCTCTGCTCAGAGGACACAGGCCTTGTTGTTAAGTTCTACGGTTTGCTCGACGCATACTCGCTATACTACAGGTTCCTCGGGATCTTCAAGGACTTCGAGGGGCACGCAAAAAGGCTCTTCTCAAATAAGTGCAACTACGCAATAGGGGCCTTCGACCACGGGGGTGACATGGTGGGCCTCGGGGAGGGCTTCTCTGACTGCACAGACGCTGAGCTTGCGTTCGCCGTGACGCCTCCCCACAGGGGGAAGGGCATAGCTACAGTGCTGGCCTCCCTCCTGATACTCGAGGCCTACAGGAGGGGGATGAAGACAATGGAGGCCTACATGCACGCGGAGAACATGCCAGCCGTCAGGATTGGCCAGAGGCTTGGGCTTAACCTGTGCCTTGAGGAGGGCGGGGTATATCACGGCAAGGCTGAGGTAGCCAGGATAAGGGACCTGGCCCTCAGGGCTATAGAAGAGAAGGGCGGGAGGCTGCTGACCGGTTACCTAAGCTTTTAAAAACTGGACCATGAACCTGTCAGGGTAGCTCATTGGGAAACAGGGTCGCGATGTTCTCAGGTGGGAAGGACGGCCTGAGGGCGGCACAGCTCTCGTGGCCCATTGACATATTTCTCTTTCTGGTCTATGAATTCCCGGAGCCCTCCCCACACATAGAGAACCTTGGGGCCACGGCGGCCGCCGCTGGGTCAATAGGGGTGCCGCTTCTGGTTGCTAGGCTGGACAGGGGGAAGGAGTTCCAGCAGACGGCCGCCATACTGAGGAGGCTCAGCGCGGACGTGCTTGTGGCTGGCGACGTCTTTGTCGAGGACCACCTCAAGTACATGGAGTCCCTCGCCAAGGAGGCAGGCGCGACGCTAAGGGAACCGCTGTGGGGGATGAACACGCTTGAGATACTGATGAAGGACGTCGAGGAGGGGTATAGTTTCAAGGTCCTGGGTGCTAGGCCGAAGAACCTCAGGAGGGCCGTAGGGAGCATCATACATAAGGGTAACGTCGACTGGTTCTTAGGGCTTGCGAAAGCGGACGGGGCTGACCCTCTCGGGGAGAACGGTGAGTACCACACGGTCGTTGTGGGCAGCCCCCTCCACAGGTGGAACCTGGAGCTCTTTGACGCCAGGAGGCTGAGCCTGAAGTGCTGTGACCTGCTGTACGTGCTGGCCCCCTACAGCAGGGAGGCGAAGGAGTCGTTCGTGACGGTGTAGCCTTCCAGTTTTAATATCCGGTTCTTTCAGAAAACACAGCCAGAGGGTTAGGGCTTGAGGCCTAGGTCCTCCATCTCACAGGGGGCCGTAGCTGCCGTCGTGGTCATCATAGTTATTATAGCGGTCATTGGAGGCGTAGTGTACTACTATGCAACTAGGCACGTTATGACCACCACGACAACCACTACCACAACGACTACTACCACCACGACAACTCCAACCACCACGACCATGACTTCAACCTCGATAAGCACTACACCTGTAGTCACGTTGACCGTGGCGACCTATACTGGCGTCACACAGGCTTTCCTCAAGGACGTTGCGATACCAATGTTCGAGCAAGAGCACCCAAACGTGCAGATCCAGATAGACCCCTTCCCCTTCTCAGAGTACATCACCAACGAGCTGACAGTCCTTAGGGCTGGGAGCTCACAGTACGACATAGTTACCTTTACCCCAACCTCGGCCAGGCTGCTCGCGCCGTATGTGGTGTCGCTGAACTCATCAGTTGTAAACCTGAGCGACCTCCTGTGGCCGGTAGAGTCCTTCGGAGGGGTCATATACAACGTGACCACGAACACCTCGAGTGTGGTTGGGGTAGCCCCCTGGGTTTCTAACGTCGTCATAATCTACAACGCCAGGTACTTTGACAATGCCACGCTTGAGCAGGAGTTCTACGACGAGTACCACATGCAGCTGAGCCCATGGACTTGGCACAACTGGACCGCGGTGGTTGACGCCAGTAAGTTCTTCGTGTCCCACAACATCACTCCGTGGGGGATTCTCACCATGGACACTACCTCAGGGGGTGATATCCTCACAAGCTTTGAGTCAATTTACAGCTACTTCTACATAAATAACCAGACCCTCAACTGTGGCACGATCCACGGCATACCTGGCTTTGGCACGGAGTTCTTCGGCTGTATACCAAGCGGGTGGCCTTACCCGTTCCCGCCGCCTGCTATTAACACAAGCGCGGGGCTCCAGGCCCTAGGGATAATGCAGCAGCTCGTTAGCTATGAGCCCAACCCGTCCCAGTTCCAGGTCTCATTCGACAACGTGCCCGCTCTCTTCGCTGAGGGCAAGGGACCGGCCACCATAAACTATGCTTCAAGGCTCTCAGCTATACTTGCTGAGAACGTCTCCCCGTCCGATGTCTTGTTGGCGCCGCTGCCTGGCAACTACTCTATGGCGGGTGGGACGTACTTCGCTGTCAGCAAGTACTCTGCCAACAAGTACTGGGCCCTGAAGTTCCTCGCGTTCATAGACTCGCCTAAGGTACAGGAGGAGATGTTCCTGAAGCTAGGGCTCTTCCCGATATCGAAGGTCGCCTATCAAGAACTGCTGTCTAACACTTCGCTGCCTTATTATAAGCACGAGTGGCTTGAGGCCAACCTGATATCAGCGGAGTACGCGTACGCCTGGGAGCCGCTGATACCAGTTACTTACCAGCTTGGCGACGCCCTGGGGGCGGCCCTGCTGAACTACCTAGAGAACCCGTCAGCAACGACACCACAGGTGGTCCTTAACCAGGTGGCAGCCAAGTACATACAGATCCTGGAGACTTACTACTCAACGACGACCAGCACAACTACGTCCTGAGCCCAGGCCTTCAAGTAATTAATATCCCCTCCTTTTTCCCTCACGGGGCTCACTTGAGGCTTTCAGCGCCATACATAGCCTACGTTATGGCCTTCGGCGTAGCACCCTTCATAGTAACTTTCCTCATAGTAGGCCTTGATTATCATGCCGCCTTAGTGTCACTTGCGCTTGTACCCCTCAGGGAGGTCTTCGTTAACACGCTCGTGCTGGCCTTCTCAAACGCCTTCTTCGCAACCCTCATCGGGCTGGTGGCGGCCGTCGCCATAGACTCCCTTAGCCTCAGGCTCCAGCGACCCCTTGCCCTCGCCACTGTGCTTCCTCACACGGTCCCGTTCGTCTCGGCGGCCCTTATCTGGTACATCAGCATGTACGGGGGAGACTGGGGCTGGTTCACATACATCCTCCACATACAGAGCGACCCCCTGTACAGCGCGAGCACGGCCATGTATGGTGTGATCCTGGTTAGCGTATGGGGCTCTCTGGCCTTTCCTTTCATTATAATCTACGCCACCCTGAGGGCCATGCCGCGTGAGGTGAGGGAGAACGCCATGATGGACGGCCTCGGCCTCGCGAGGTACTACAGCGAGGTCGCAATACCGATGGCCAGCAAGGCTATACTCATAGCCTTCATAATCGAGATAGCCTTCAGCTTTGGGGCCTTCGACGCTCCCTACGTACTTACGGGAGGCGGCCCAGGCTACGCAACCACAACGCTGGGCATCCTCACCTATGAGGCCGTCTACTCGCTTGGTAGCTACAGCGGGGGCGCTTTGGTCTCCGCTGCAATAGCAGCCCTCGCCACAGTTCCTGCCATTGCCCTCTTCAGGGTTCTCAGGGCGCACAGGCCGGTGTTCCCCTTCGTCTCAATCTCAATGCCTGACTGGCTCTTCAGGGGCATAATGGGGTTCTTACTGGCGGTCATACTCTTCTTCAATGTGATGCCTGTCTACTGGATGTTCCTCGTGGCCTTCAGGCCAGACACCCTGGACTTCACTAGGCCTCCTGTGATGTACCCCAAGGGCCTCACGCCCCAGTACTTCGTTGAGGCCTTAAGGGGGGCGGTCCCTTACCTCCTAAGCAGCGCCATAGTCAGCCTGACCGTTGGCTTGATAGCTGTCCTTCTCGCCGCGCCGGCCGCCTACGAGGTGGCAAGAGGGAGGGCAGGGAGGTGGCTCCTGCCCCTCTCAATATACCTCTACGTGCTGCCCCCTATGTCCTTCGTCATACCGCTGTACCTGCTCTTCGCCAAGCTGGATCTCCTCAACACCTGGTGGGCCTTGATAATATCAATGCCCCTGTTCTCGGTAACCTATGGCCTCTGGATAATGAATGGTTACTTCCTCGACCTCCCTAGGGCATATGACGAGGTCGGCGAGCTGTTCGGCGTTAGGAGGAGGTTCATGAGGTTAATAATGCCTCTCTCAAGGCCTGTGCTGCTCAGCATGTTCCTGCTGGCTGTAGTAGGCAGCTGGCACGCGCTCTTCTACCCCCTTATCTTCACTGCGACGCCGTATAACTTCAGGTTCCCGCCACTGGGGGCTCAGACGGTTACCATATACGCGCTCACCGCGATCCAGGAGTCCACGATACACTGGGGCCTCCTCGCCTCAATGGCCCTCGTGGCCGCCCTTCCACCGATGGTCCTCGACATAATCTTCCTGTCGATGATAGCCAAGGGGGGCCCGTCTGGGGGCCTGAAGTTCCTCTGATCTCAGGGTGGGGCACCCTATGGGGATAACAGGTAACGGTGTCGTGGCTGAATGGGACAAGTACCTCAGGCTTACCCCCTGGCATAGGTTAAGCCGCTGTCGAATGAGGACGTCGAGGAGATGAGGGGGCCCGTGGAGGGAGGCCGAGAGGGCAGTAAAGGTAGAGGAGGACGGAGGGGGAAGAAGAGGAGTAGACCCAACCCCGAGCTCATTAAGGGCCTCATCGATAGGCCTCCTTGCCCTCTGACCTTCTCCTTAGACCTGGTCAGCTTATCAAACCCGGCAACCAAGCCCTGCCCCTGCGGCCTTTCAGACCCTAAGCTCACCTTAGCAGGCCCTCGTAGGCCTTCAGAGCCAGCTGGACTTAGTTATCCCAGCCCTCCCCTGAAGGGCAGCGGGGCCGTGTGAAGGGTCTGCGTATTCAGGCCAAGCCTCTTGTTCGGTTCCTTGGCCGCGTTGAAGCCCCCTTAGAGAAGGGGGGCCATGGCGGAGAGGCCATCAAGCCTCCTGGAGTCCCTTTCTAGGTGCCTTAGGGGCCTCGAGTGCCAAAGCCACCCACGTAAGCCTCTGAGGCTGCCACACTAACAAGGTAGATGCGACGTACGCCTGGACTGGTGAAGTAAGTGGTGCGGCGGCCGGGATTTGAACCCGGGACCTCCGGCTTGGAGGGCCGGCGTCCTAGTCCAGGCTAGACTACCGCCGCACCGCCCTAAGGATGGTGGGAGAGGCTTACGTGCCTTTCGCTCACTAGTGCCAGGCTTAACTCTAAGATCTATATATCTGAAATCATGTTAGCATTTGGAGCCTGGATTGGCCCAACAGTTGACGTACCCGAGAAGCTACCTGAGGCTCGTCTCAATCGTGACCTCGTTCGCAGCTATCCTAACCCCTCTTGACAGTTCCATAGTCAGCATATCCCTTCCCGCCATAGCGAGGGGGGTAGGGG
>JBMFIT010000045.1:0-11346 GCA_049974445.1 Acidilobus sp. | reverse complement strand
ACAATATAAGAACCCCTGCTAACGTGAAAGGGGGTCAGCCCCTGGTCCCATCCCTAAAGGACTAGGCCTGTTCTTCGTCTTGTCAGCTCCGAAGGGCTAAGGTTCCCCTGACCGCCCTAGGGTCAACCCGTTGGCGGGCGGCTTGGCCAGATGATCGCTTATAGCCCCGCCCCCTTCTACCCTGAGGCGACCATGACGCTGACCAGGGATCAGAGGCTTGTGCTGATATCGACAACCCTTGACATGTTCCTAGAGGGGGTCTTCGTCACCCTCCCCTCGGTCTCCGCCCTCCTCTCGTCAATGCCCTCATGGGCCTCCCCGCTAGTGTTCTCAACGATCCCAGTGGGCACTCTAATAGGCAACCTCGTCCTGGGGAGGCTGACCGACCTAAGGGGCAGGAAGTCGACCTACATGGCTATGCTGGGGGTTTACGCGGTTGGGGCCCTCCTCATACTGGCCTTCACTGACGTCTACGCCGTCCTGGCGGGCCTCCTCATAACGCAGACGGCCATGGGCGGGGAGGTCCCGATAGTCCTGAGCTACATCGTCGAGAGCGCCTCGCCTGAGCTCAAGGAGAGGCTTGTCGTCCTGATAACCAACGTCGGGAACGTGGGCGCCGTTGTCCTCTCTTCCATAGCCCTCATCGGGGGCGGGCTATCGCAGCTCTCCGGGAGGATAGCCATAGGGGCCCTCATAGGGCTCTCGCTGGGGATAATGGCGATAACCAGGTCCCTTGTACCCGAGTCCAGGCCCTGGCTCTCGCTGAGGCCTGAGGAGAGGGGCAGGGTCGTCCTGGGGGCCGAGGCCAGGCTCTGGCTCGCCCTGCTAACCCTCATGGCAGTATCGTCCGTTCTCACCTTCGGACTCCTCGCTTTGGCCATAGGGCCGACCGAGTTTCCGAGGTACGCCCTCCAGATAGTGCTGGTCTACTTCGCCGGCGAGGTCGTCGGCGGCCTTGCGGCGGCTGCCCTGATAGGGAGGGTTGGCTCTAGGGCCTTCACCCTTTGGAGCTTCGCTGGGGGCCTGCTGACGTCCCTGGCCGCAGCGCTCGCCCTCAGCGCTGGCGTCTGGCCATTCATGTCGCTCCTCTTCGTGAACGGGGCCTTCACTGAGACCGTTTGGGCCTCAAGGAACGTTCTAGAGTCGCTCTCCTTCCCGGCCACGTATAGGGCCACCGGCATAGCCCTTGTAAGGGTTGCCCCCTACGCGCTCATGCTGGCCAGCTTCTTCCTGACAAGCTCGATGGGCCCCGTTCAGTACATGGCCTACGCCACAGCCATGTGGGCACTTGGCGCCGTCGCCTCAGGTGTCTGGGTGGCAAGGGGGAGGGAGGTCGTCGGCCTGCCGGCCCCGCTGAGGCCCGAGGACCTGGTGAGGGCACCCAGGGCGGAGGCCAACGGGCCCTGAAAGGGCTTTTAGCCAGCTGGACGTCCTGGACGTGGGAGCATGCCAGACGCCATTGAGGTAAGGGAGGTGGTGAAGTTCTACGGCTCCACGCCAGCCCTTAGGGGGCTTAGCTTCGAGGTCCCGGAGGGCGGAAGGTACGCCCTCCTCGGCCCCAACGGCGCTGGGAAGACCACGACGCTCAGGCTGCTGGTCGGGCTTCTGAAGCCTGACAGGGGTGATGTCAGGGTGCTGGGTAGGGACCCAGCTGAGGACCATGAGGTGAAGAGGTACATAGGCTACCTTCCTGAGGACGCGACCCCATACCTCACCCTGACCGTCAGGGAGAACCTCGAGTACATAGCCGCCCTGAGGGGGCTGGAAGACCCTAGGGAAAGGGCAGAGAAGGTCATGGACCTCCTCGGCATAAGGAGGTATGAGAGGAGCAGGGTCACCTCCCTCTCCAGGGGGAACCTCCAGAGGCTCGCGATAGCCCTTGCCATAATTCACGAGCCGAAGGTGCTTCTGCTCGACGAGCCCCTTAACTACCTCGACATACCGACCCAGGAGGAGGTCATAGGCGTGTTGGGCAAGATGGGCTCGACCATGCTCGTATCGACCCACATTATGAGCGTGGCCGGCAGGCTGACGGACCACATAATAATGATAAGCAACGGGAGGCTCATATGGCAGGGGACGTTCGATGACCTCAGGAGGATGGCCCATGAGGAGGAGCCGATAGAGAGCGTGGTCGCGAGGATGATGAGGGGTGCCCAGGGCTAAGCTCACGTGGTTCGTGGTTAGGACAAGGCTGTCGAGGGGCCTCCTCATAATAACGCTAGTTATGGTGGCCTACGGGGCACTGGCCGCGGTCTCCCTTTACTCCTCACAGGCCAGGATCCCGCCGGGCCTGGTCAGGACTGAGAGGGAGCTTGCCGTCGTCTACTCTGCCCTCCTCCTGTTCCTCCTCTCCATGCAGGGTGGCGTTGTTGTCCTCAAGTCGGACAGGGACTACCTCTTCACTCTCCCAGTCGGGAGGGGGGAGCTTGCGGCCTCGCTCTACGTCGCCCAGCTAATGCTCAGCGGGGTGTGGACCCTCGTCATGCTTAGCTGGTACCTGCCCTTCGTGCAGGTCCCCGCAGAGTTCGCTGTCCCCTACATGGTGCTCTTCGTCGTGCTGCTCACGTCGCTCAACGTCTCGGTCGCAGAGCTTGAGGCCAGGCCGAGGGCCCTCGTCTCGGCGCTCATGGCGGCCTGGGACCTGTCCGCCATAGCCGGCCTCCCGTACTCCCCGGGGGCCACCTTCATGGGAATGTACCTGCCTGGAACCCTCACGACCGCCCTTCTGTCAGTAGGCCTCACTGCCTACGTGATTAGGGCCAGGCTGTCGAGGGCGCCCCTCCTCTACAGCTTCCCGACGCCAGGCAGGGGCGCTGAGGGGTGGAGCGGGGCACACGTCAGCTTCGCTGGCGCAAGCGGCCTCAGGGCCCTGGTCAGGATGAAGCTCAACAACATCGTCCTGAGCGGCAGGATAGGCGGCGTCGGGGCTGGCGGGTCCAGGTTCGTCTACAGGAGGTTCAGCCTGAGGAAGTACATGGCCTACCTGGCAGCCTCCGCCCTCGCGCTCCTGGCCGCAGCCGCAGCAGCGTCCAGGCTGCTCGCTGCGCACCACATACCCGTCGCAGCCTTCGGCCCCACCCTCCTCATGGTCTCAGGCATGGCCCTGGTGGCCGTAATCAACTCCCTGACCATGATGAGCCTGGCGTTCGAGAGGCCCTGGCTCGCGTTCACGGCCACCAGGGCCTCCGACTACCTGAGGGCGACGGTGCTCGTCCAGGCCCTCCTGAACCTGCTGAGCCTCCTCCCGTTCTCAGTGGCCTTCGCCCTCATGCCGCTGGTTGGGCTCTGGCAGGCCCTTGACCTCCTCCCCCAGCTCCTCGTAGCCGCCCCGGCGTTCACCGTGATCTACATGGCACTCTCGGCCCACATCATAGCCATCCCCCAGCTCAGGACTGAGGGCTTCATGCCGGGGCAGGCAGGGGCCAGGGGGCTGCTCTACACGTTCCTCCTCCTCGTGCAGGTGGGCCTCATAGCCGCGTCGCTGACGTCCATGAGGCTGAGCGTCTACTCCTCAATAGCCATCGTAATAGTCGCGGCCGCTCTCCTCACCCCGAGCGGACACTGGGAGAGGGCCGCCCAGAGGATGGTCGAGGCCGGCTACGTGTGAGCCTCCTGCCCGGCCTGCTGTGGGGCCTGGGGGCCGCCAACTGACTCCACCTGATCCACCCCCTGACCCCCTGCCCGCCCTAAAGGACGAGGCTTGTCGTCCTCTCCGTCAGCGCCGCCCGTCGGGACGGCCCTTGACCTGAGAACCTCAACGACCTTGTCGTGCAGGTACGCGAGTATCCTCCTCTTGTCCTCCATCAGAACGACGTCGCTGTAGCCCCTAACGAAGGTGTTGTGGGCGAGGGGCGACGGGTAGGGCAGAGGGCCCCTTATAACTACCTTGACGTCGCCCTCCCTGAGCCACTCGAGCACCCTCCTCGCGTTCGCTATGTCCATGTAGTCCTCTAGGATCTCCCTGTAGGTCTCCCTGACGACGGGGCTGTCCGGCATCTCCTCAAGCATTACCTCAAGCAGCCTCTGGGCGCTCAGCTGCATCCTCTCGGGGCTCCTCTCGTGGCCCCTGTACCTCCTAAGTATCATGAAGCTCCTCTGCGCCACGTGCCTGAACCTCCTCCTCATCATCTCAGTCCTGCTGACTGCCCTCTCGAGGACGCGCCTGACGTCCTCAGGGGTGACGAGGGAGAGGAGCCCCCTAACGAGGGACTCCGACGGCGCCCTGCCCTCGTAGGTCAGCATGAAGGCGTTGTCGGTCACCGAGACCTTGATAGGGACGTTCAGCTGGTCCGACAGGACGCTGGCGTAGGCCCTCGACAGGGCGTCGTTGACCCTCCTGCCGAAGAGGGTGTGGAATACTACGTTCCACTCGCCCGTGTCGTCCTGGAAGTACTCTATCAGCAGCGTCCTCCTCCCCGGGACAACGCCGACGTAGGCTAGCTGCTCCCATATGTACTGGATCACCTCCTCTGCCGCGTGGGGCTCAAGCCTGTACTCCTCGAGCAGAACCCTCCTCGCCTCGTCGACCCTCCCCTCCCCTATGAGCCCCGCTATCCTCTCCCTGAACTCCCCGACCAGGATGGCGCTGTCGAAGGCCAGCGGCAGCATCTCGCTGAACCAGCTCGGCACCGTTGGCCTCTCGTTCTCCGCGGGCTCCACGTATACCCTCATGCCGTCAGCCCTGAGGAACCTGTACGTCTTTCCGCCCAGGACGAAGACGTCACCGGGCTCGAGTATCTCGACGAACTCCTCCTCGAGGGAGCCTATGTTCCTCCCCCTCGAGATAACCTTCATCTTGGCCTCGTCGGGTATGGTGCCGGCGTTGAGCTGGTAGATCATCCTTGCGCTCCTCTTCCTGCCGAACTCGCCCAGATCCTCGTCGAGCCTTATCTTTGAGTACACGCCCTCCTCTATGGGGTCCTCCCTCCCAAGGAACCTCAGGACTGCCATGTAGTCGTCCCAGCTGAGGGCGTGGAACGGGTAGGCCCTCCTGATGACCCTGTACGCGTCGTCCACCCTCCACCTCCTCTCTATTGACATCCCTACGAGGTGCTGGGCGAGGACGTCAAGGGAGTTCACGGGTATGTGGACCCTGTCTATCTTCCTATCCATGGCAGCCCTCGCCAGGACTGTGCACTCGACCAGGTCGTCCCTGTCGACGACAACAATGACGCCCCTGGAGACCTGCGTTATGTGGTGGCCTGACCTGCCGACCCTCTGCAGGAGCCTGCTCACGCTCTTCGGGCTGCTGAGCAGGACAACTAGGTCTATGTAGCCTATGTCTATGCCTAGCTCGAGGCTCGTGCTCGAGACCACCATCTTGAGCTGGCCCCTCTTCAGCTTGTCCTCTACCTCGAGCCTGACCTCCCTGGAGAGGCTGCTGTGATGGGCCTCCACCTCGTCCATGTCGACGTAGCCCCTCGAGCTCATGAGCTTCTTGAGCTTGAACACCACCCTCTCCGTTGCGCTCCTCGTGTTAGTGAACACCAGGGTCGTCCTGGCTGTCTTCGAGAGCTCAGCAATCGTGTTGTATATCTCCTCGTTTATCTTGTCAGGCTCGCCGTGAATTAGGTCTACCTTTGGGGTAACTACCCTTACGTCAAAGGGCTTGGAGAACCTTGCGTCAACTATCTCAACGGGCCTTGGCCTGCCGTCATCACCGTACCCCCCAAGGAAGAGGGCCACGTCCTCAAGGGGCGCAATGGTCGCGGAGAGCCCTATCCTCTGGAGGCCCGGGTTACCCGCCTCCCTGACGAGCTCCCCGAGCCTCTCAAGGGTGAGGGCAAGGTGGGAGCCCCTCTTGCTAGAGGCTAGCTCATGGATCTCGTCAACTATGACCCACCTTGTCGTCGACAGCCTCTCCCTGAACCTTGGGGCCACGAGGCTAATGGCAAGGCTCTCAGGCGTGGTTATGAGGACGTGAGGGGGCCTCCTGACCATCCTCTGCTTCTCGTTCGGCGAGGTGTCGCTCGTCCTGGTCGCCACCCTTACCTCGGGCAGCTGGTAGCCCATCTCCTTTGCCCTCTGGGCTACCTCCGTCAGCGGCACCAGGAGGTTCTTGTACATGTCGTTGTCAAGGGCCCTCAGGGGGCTCACGTAGACCGCGTATATCTTGTCCTCCAGGAGCCCCCTCTCGCCCAGGGAGAACAGCTCGTCAAGAATGGCGAGGAACGCGGCCAGCGTCTTCCCGGTTCCAGTTGGGCTTGAGATGAGCACGTTCTTCCCCGCCTTTATGAGGGGTATAGACCAGAGCTGGGGCTCCGTGAAAGATCCGTACCTCTCCCTGAACCAGGCAGCGGTGTATGGCCTCAGCAGCGCGTATACATCGTCCTCCCGAGGCGCCTCCATCGACCTCCAGCCCCTTGTCCGGCGGGGCCTATTAGGAGTCCTACGGTCCCTGAATACCAGGAGACTTTTAAGGAGGAGTAAGTGCTAAGCTGGCTGCTGCGGCCCGTAGGCCACCCTCCTCAGTACGTCGTAAAGCTTCTCCGGGTTCCTGGTGTAGAACCTGAGCTTCGTCACGGTCCTCTTTCCCTCCCTGACAAGCTCAACGAACCTCCTGTTCTTGTCAAGGTTGAGCCTGACGTCAGGCGGGAGGGGGAACCTTATGCCCTTCGTCGTAACGAAGCCCTTTATCACCACCCCCCTGTCGGTAACTATGAACGACGTGGGCACGTTTAGGGCGGGCAGCTTCCTCACCCTCTTGAGGGCCCAGGTCATTATCCCCTGGTTTATGACGAAGTAGCCCTCGAAGTAGAGGAGGAAGGCAAGTAATAGGGCCGACCTCGCCTCCCAAAACGTGAGGTCCTTCACCGTGGTCCCATACATCTTGACGGCAAGCAGGACAGCGAAGTCGGGCACGTACCTCCAGAGGGCGAAGAAGTACGCCAGCCCTATGAGGACGCCGAAGGTGGTGTAGAGGGAGAACTTCGTCTGCTCCTGGAGGTCAAGGTATATCATCTGGTCCTTGGTCTGTATTGCCCTGGTGTTGTCCTCGTGGAAGAGCCTCCTGCCCGACAGTATCTCGGGGACGTAGCCCCCCTTCTCGTTAAGGTTACTGCTCATCATCACGCTCTGGACTATCATGCTTACGGCTATGAAGACGAATATCAGCAGGAAAAGGTATATGTTGACCCCGATCACGGCGGCTAGGGCGCTGTAGATCACAATGTACAGCTGGTTCAGCCCTATCAGCCTGCCCATCCTCTCAATGTATGACATGCCCTTGCCCTCCTGCCCTCGGGCTCGCGCAAATATTAACTTAGGGGATTAAATGGCTCTCAGGGACCGCATGTACATCAGGGCCTCCCTGGCCCTCGTCGGTGACGGCCTAGAGGCGAGGAGGTGGACTTGCGTCTCCGTATCCGAGGAGGGCGTTATCGAGTCTGTCGAGGGATGGGGCTCCTGCCCTTCCGAGTCGACAGGCGGCTCCTGGGCTGTCCTCCTCCCCCAGCCCGCTGACTCACACGTCCACAGCGCTGACGGCGCCTTCCCTGAGTTCGGCGTCGACGCGGGGCTTCACGAGCTTGTTGCCCCACCGGGGGGCCTGAAGTACAGGTTCCTCTCGACCCTTGGACGTCATGGGCTAATCTCGTCGATAGCCAGGACGTACTGGCAGACCTACAGGTACGGGGTTGGGCTCATCATCGACTTCAGGGAGGGGGGAGGGGAGGGCTGTAGGGCCGCCCAGCTCGCGAGGACGTCACTCCCCTCGGACCTGGACGTTGTCGTGCTCGGGACGCCGGGGCCTGGCTTCCCAGGGGGCTGTAGCGGGCTCGGCCTGTCGAGTCCCCTTGACTACCCGCCCTCGATCGTCTCAGAGCTGGCATCCTCCCTGAGGCCCTCTATGACGCACGTGGCGGAGGATCCCCTGAACAGGTCCTACGGCGACCTTGAGCTTGCCCTAAGGGCCGGCTTCGACGCCGTCGTCCACGGTACCTACCTCTCAAGGGACGAGCTCGAGTCCCTTGTTTCATCCAAGGTCGCCCTCGTGATGTGCCCAAGGAGCAACCTCTGGCACTCGCTGCGCCCCCCTCCTGTCACCGACGCGATAGAGGCCGGCGTGACCCTGGGGTTAGGCACTGACAACGCGGCCTGGGCCCTCCCGAACCCGTGGGCGGAGGCTGAGGCGGCCCTACTGATAGCCAGGATGCAGGGCGGGAGGCTGGCCCAGGAGGGGGTGCTGAGGGCCCTCTTCGTTGGGGGCTACGAGGCAGTTGGCCTAAGGCCAAGGACTATAGAGGAGGGCAGGAGGGCCCACGCCGTCATTGTTAACGGAGAGGGGTCAGGCATACTGTCGGCAGTTGACTTCAACTCAGCCATAATAAAAAGGGCTGGCGGCTGGCTCGTGGCAAGGGTTGACGGTGCCAGGGTGGTCGACCTCAGCTCCTACCCAGCCCGGCGTCTATGAGCCTCTTCAGGTTCACGGTGTCCAGGACGTTCCCTGATATCCTGAGCTGGCCACCCAGGAAGGCCTTCATCGCGTCAAGCTGCCCGCCAACGATCTTCTCGAACGTCTCGGCGGAGGCCGAGAGGGTGGCTATCGGGTTGGGGTGCCTCCCCTCCACAACCCTTAGGACGCCGTTCCTTATCTCAACGTAGAAGTCGCCGAGCCCCTGGACTGAGAACTGGTAGACCTTGTCCCAGGCCTTTATCTCAGGCATCGCCTCCGAGGCCCTAGCGTAGAGCTGCTCCAGGGTCCTCCTAACCTCTTCTATGCCTACCATCCCTTCCCACAGGGGGAGGTGGCACCCCAGAGGAAATTACCTCGCAAGTGCCGGCCGACTGTGCGGGAAGGCCATGAGCGAAAAATATAGTGGGCATGTGAACCGTATTTAAGCCGGCCACGGGGAACCGCCTTGACGCACAATGAGGCTTCTGATAAGGGCGGCCTCCACAGTCTGAGCTAGGGCGTTAGGCTTGAGGAACGTGGCTGTCGTCGGCTACGGGCACTCCAGGTTCGGGGTAAGGAACGACGTGAACATGGCTGAGCTGACGTTTGAGGCCATAAGGGAGGCCCTTGAGGCCGCCAACCTTGAGCCCAAGGACGTAGAGCAAGTCGTTATCGCCAACGCCGGCGGCTGGAGCAGCGAGCCCCTGCCGGCAGTCGTCGTCGCTGAGTACGCTGGCCTCACCGGCAAGCCCCTCCACAGGGTTGAGGCCGCCTGCGCCTCCGGGAGCTCAGCAGTTGCCACCGCCTACATGGCCATCGCCTCGGGGCAGGCGGACATAGCGCTTGCAGTCGGGGTTGAGAAGATGAACGAAAGCCCCACCCCGACGGTTGTTGAGTTCATAGGCAGGGCGGGCAACTACTTCTGGGAGTTCCAGAACTTCGGCCTGACCTTCCCGGGCTACTACGCCCTCTACGCGACCGCCTACATGGCCAGGTACGGCGCAACTGAGGAGGACCTGTGCCAGGTCGCCATAAAGAACCACTACTACGCGAGCATGAACCCAAGGGCACAGTTCCCCAGGAAAATAGACCTTGACACGTGCATGAGGAGCCGTTACATAGCCTGGCCCATAAAGCTCTACGACTCGTCGCCTATAACTGACGGGGCGGCCGCGATCGTGCTAGCATCGGAGGACGTGACCAGGAAGCTGACGGACTCGCCCGTCTGGATACACTCCATAGGCTCGTCCTCGGGAACTGCCAACCTATCCAAGAGGGAGGACTTCACTGGCCTGAGGGCCGCCCAGCTCGCTGCCCAGATGGCCTACAGGAGGGCTGGGCTTGAGCCAGAGAACACCTCTAGGCACTTCGACGTCGCAGAGGTTCACGACTGCTTCACGATAGCTGAGGTCATGGCCTACGAGGACCTGGGCTTCTCTAGGAGGGGGGAGGGCTACAGGCTGGCTAGGGAGGGACAGACCTACGTAGGTGGGCTCATACCGGTCAACCTGAGCGGCGGCCTCAAGGCGAAGGGGCACCCGATAGCCGCGACGGGCGTGAGCATGATAGTAGAGCTCACAAAGCAGCTCCTCAACAAGGTGGAGCCGGGTAGGCAGGCGACCGTAAGGAAGGGGATGGCCATAGCCCATAACGTGGGTGGCACGGGCCACTACGCTTACGTCACAATACTTGGCCTAGAGAGGCCAAGGGGTGGGTGATTGGGATGAGCGCCAGGACCCAGAAGGAGGAGGCGGACGCCTTCATGAAGCAGCTGGAGGACTTCGCCAACACAATGAAGGGCAGCGTCGGGGTCCCGGTCATAGTTGACCCCAAGACAAACGTCGCGATGTGGTTCGACCAGAGGGAGCTCAGGCTCAGGTTCCTCATAAGCGTCGAGAAGACTAGGAGGTTCTTCGAGGGACTGGGGGAGGGCAGGCTGTACGCCACGAGGTGTAAGCAGACGGGCGAGCTGTTCTTCCCGCCCCAGGTCGACTGCCCAGGTGTCAGGGACGGCGAGGTCGAGTGGGTCGAGCTGCCAAGGGAGGGAACCCTTGTCACTTACACCGTAATATACGTCAAGCCCTACACGTTCGGCCACTACCAGGACTACACAGTTGGCATTGCGAGGCTCCCTAACGGCGTACAGGTGCTCGCCTGGGTGAGGGAGAGCGACCCGAGGAAGCTCAGGGTTGGGATGAGGGTAAGGCTTGAGGTGGTCAGGAGGGAGCCGGAGGGCTACCTGACCTACGAGCTCGTCCCCGCGTAGCCCTCGACCCTGTGCCCCGCCAGCAGGTAGCTCACGGCTGCGCTGTAGCCGTACTCCGAGTAGTACTCGGAGGTGAAGGAAGTCCCTGTCTCGTTGACCAGGGCCCCATTTTGGCCCACGTAGACAACCCCTGCAACCCTCAGGCCGTCATAGTAGACCCTCTGGGCGACTATGTACCCGTGGAGAGCCGCGTTGCTTATGTTCGAGAGCGCGCTGAACGAGGAGGGCTCATCGCTGACGTTCCATGGGGATAGATGCCCCACGATGTAAACAGTTACGTTCGCTGCCTCCTTGGCGGCGAGTGGTCCTATGTAGACGCTTGGGAACCAGGGGCTGTCCGATATGCCCCTTACTATAACCCAGGGTATGCCGAGCCTCGAGTTAACGAACGCGAACCCCATGCCCTCGTTCTCGCCCGCGTCCGTCTCGTAGAGCGCGTTCTGCTGGGCCATCCAGGTTAGGGGCTCCGTCCACTGGTTGGCCGACCCTATAACGCCGACTACGATGTTTGGCCTCAGGTCGCCGCTGAGGTTCAGCCCAGTCACGTTTTCAAGCGGTATGGCCTGTGGAAGCGCGGGCGTCGCATGCTCCGCAAGCCTGACCAGCTCGGCAGAGGCCGCTAAGTACTCGACGTAGACGTAGCCCATGTCGACACCGTAGCCGAAGCCGTAGGAGGAGGCGTTAG
>JBMFIT010000044.1:0-11418 GCA_049974445.1 Acidilobus sp. | reverse complement strand
AGTCGTCGGGGTTGAGCTGCCAGTTCGGCCCCGCTACCCCCTCAGCGAAGTTCGTGAAGTCGAAGCTGGGCAGTACGTCAAGCCAGCCGTTGACGAACCCTGTCAGGGAGATGTTGGTCACGAAGTTGAGGCCTATGTTGGTTAAGCTGTAGGTCAGGTTGGGCACAGCGACGCTACCTGTAAGCCCAGTTATGGGCGTCTTGCCTCCGGTGAAGAGCACGGTGTACTGGCCGGTGGTCGGGGCCGGCACGACGAAGAAGTTATATGCCGTCGACGTGCCAGTTGAGTTCCATATGTCGAAGATCCAGGCGCTCGCGTTGAAGCCTGAGAAGACCCTGCCGCCGTAGACGAAGTTCTGGAGGACCGGGGGTACAAAGCTCGGGTTCAGCTCCCCAGAGTAGGTGATGGAGTTCGTCGTGGAGCTTACGGTGTAGGAGGGTGATGCAATCGTATCGTTATAGGTGGCGAATAACGTCAATATGGACAGCTGCTCAAGGCTTGGGGTCATGGCGTATGCCATTATCTCAAACGAGTTTGAGCTCGCATGCGTCGCCATCCCTGGTATCGAGAACGAGAACGTAATCGTCCCCTTGCTCACGCTGTGCATCGGGGACTCGCTGTTGAGGGTGCAGTTGTAGTAGGCCCAGTAGTGATGGCTTGGGGTCATCGTGAGCACGGGCCTAAGGGTCAGGTTGAACGGCCCCGCCGCGATCGCGGGGGGCGTGTACACCTTGCTCGGAAGCGACGTAGCTATCTTCAGGTAAACCAGGGCCCAGCCGTACTGCTTGAGGTGATTATAGACGGTCGTGGCGTTGGTGGCGCCCGCGAAGCTCTCGTTCGTGTACAGGTTGTCTATGAACCTCTCCGCGTCCGCCGGGCTTATGGTGACGTTGCCGGTCACGTACTGCACGTTAACCGTGGAGAAGGGGCTTGTGAGAACGGTGTCGCCCTCGGTCAGGAAGTCGTTTCCGTTTGCTGAGAGGAATATGTATGTGGTGGGGCCCCTCCAGGTCGTGCCAGTCATGTTGAAGAAGAACGAGACCTGCCCTCCGACGCCGACTATCTTAGTTACTACGATGCCCTCTCCGCCCACCGCCAATGGCCAGCTGGCGTGAACGACGCCCGCTGCTAGGGGTAAGGCTAGGGCTGCCAGCACGAGGACAGCAGCTAGGTACCTCAGGTACGACCTATTCACGAGACTCACCTAGGCTCGATCCACATGTGGTGAGGCCTTGGTATTTAAGGAGTCTCACCAAGCCAGAGAGCCCTTGGAGTCCCACAGGTGGGAGGAAGTCCGCTCCCCAGGACGGCAGAGGCTGGCCCGGCCCGCCGCCGACCTGGGCTCCTGGGGGGCGAGGTAGTATCTACGAGGGCCTGAGAATCAGGACGGGACCCTGCTCGCCTACGACGACGTCGCACGCCGAGCTAGGCTGGCCAATGAGCAGGCCTACCAGCAGGTCGCCCTGAACATACACCCCCAGCACCTCCAGGCCCCTCCCGTAGGCTATCACCTGGGGGCCGCTAAGGTTAACGCACCCAAGCGACAGCGCCGAGAGTGCCTGTGACACGTTATCAGCTGAGGCCAGCAGGAGCCTCATCGCCAGGAGGGCCACGTTTACCAGGGGGCCGCCAGGGGGCAGCTCGCCCAGGGCCTCATACGTCGAGACATCTGACTCAGAGGACATGACGTCCACTAGCGCCTGGGATAGGAGCCCGCTGGAGTTGGCTGGCCACCCGGCCGCCATGTCCTGGGCCGCCCAGACGTCGAGAAGCCTCGCGGAGCCCGAGAGCTCGACGGCCTGAACCGCGGCGGCCAGGAGGGACTCGGTCACGTTAAGCTCGGACCAGAACGACCTCAGGGAGTCCTCGACGCCGCCGGCGTATCCCGCGACCGAGCCAAGCGGGCCTGCCAGGGTTGCGACGTAGCCCGCGGGCCCTCCCTCAGGCTCCAAGGAGGCCAGCAGCCTGAGGTAGGCCGTGGCGCCTGAGAGCGAAGCCCCTGCGGCTGCCCAAGAGCCACTTGCTGAGTAGGAGAGGGAGGCGGATAGGTTAGCCGACGCGCCTCTGAGGTAGCTGAGCGCCTCTGAGGTCTGAAGGGCCTCGGAGGAGAGCGTCGACATTTCAGTGGCCGCGAGGGCCGAGGCGTTTAGGAGGCCACCAGCGGCAAGGGAGGCGCGGAGCAGGTCACGGCAGCCGAGCCAGATGGTGGCGTTGGTCGAGGCTGAGACGGCCGGGTACTGGCCGGTCACGTTCAGCGCCCTGGTAAGCGAGGAAAGGGCCTCAGCTGACGCGTTGACGAGGGCCTCGGGGGCTGTGAGGTTAGCTCCAGCGATGGAAAACGCCGAGAGGCCCAGGGAGGCCATGGTGAACAGCCCAGAGGCCTCCCCCCAGTACACGAGCGCCGCCAAGTCGCTCAGCGCCCTCATGGCGGTCTCCTCGACAGGGTACGAGATCGACAGGAGCCCCCTCAGGGACGACGCTAGGCCGAGGGTGCTCCAGAGGCTCTCGTTGGACAGGTCTATCATGTCCCTGAACCCGGTCCAGTTGCCCCCAGAAAGCTCTGAGCCTGCGAGGGAGAGGCGCCACAGGGCCTCAGAGGCGTTCCCTATGGCCCACGCGCCCTTAATCACGTAACTGACATATGATGAGGGCGGGCTCGTGTAGACCTGCATCCCTGTAAGAATCTCCTGGTCGAGCTGGTAGGCGTCGTAGGCGAGGTCGTAGGCGAGGTCGGCAACAGCGTAGCTAACCTGCCCGCTAGAGTTGAGCTCGGTCACAAGCGACATGGCCCTTGAAAGGCACTTCTCAGAGGCGTAGAGGTATTCCTGGGCCTGGGAGTCGAGCGACTCGGAGTAGAAGGTCAGCGCCTTAGACGTGTTTGACAGCCCGCAAGCGGTCAGGTTGAGGACGAGCCCCTGCCCCGTCACGTTGCTGGGCCTCGAGATGGAGGCGAGGAGGGTCATGTTGGCCGATGAGGCGTAGGTCAGCGACGACAGCGCGATCGCGGCAGAGGAGGCCCTGTACACGGCAATGGCCGTCGCGCTCACGTAGGCCCTTGCGGGGGTCGCGTTAACGGCCCCAGCTATTGAGAGCGCCTCAGACGCGAGCGAGTAGGCCTCGCTTGCGTTGCCTGAGGGGCTGAGGCCCAGCGAGAGGGCCCTGAGGCCTTCACTTACGTAATGTGACGCCTCGTCGATCAGCCCAACCGCACCCGAGAGGTTGGAATAGGCCGCGGGCACGCCAGCGGCCGCAGGGAGAAGGGAGGACGAGTTCAGGAGACCTGAGATAGCGGTTGCCAGGCCGGTCAGGTTTCCCAGGAGCCCTGGGGAAAGAGTGGCGTTAGGCATTCCAAGCGCCTCGTCCTCGGCGCAGGATGCCTTCAGGCCAGAGCCGCTGAGGTTCATGCCGTAGTAGTAGAGGAGGGCCGTTGATGAGCAGTTAACGGACCCGAGCGCTAACTCCAGGTCACCCTTCGCCTGGGCTATCGTCTGGTTCAGCTCGTCCAGGAGGCCTTCCGCCTCCTCAATGTAGCCCCAAGCCTTGGAGGCCAGCGTGATGGCCCTCTCCGCCGCCGAGAGCCTGTAGCTCATGTTATAGGAGGGACTTATGTTGGCGGCCATGTGGGCCAGCTCGTCCGCTGTCCTCAAGGCAGCGACAAGGCCTGAGGGGGTCCCGTTGAGTAGCTTCTGGGCGAGTGAGGCGAGCACCTGGGCGTCAAGCACAGCAAGGCTCGCATTCCCTATGGGGCCGAGCGAGAGGCTCACGTTGCCCTCCAGCGCGACCTCGGCCCTCCCCTCATCCCCTGCCAGGAGGCTGAGGCCCAGCGAGAGGCCGGAAGATGAGGAGGCCTCCCCTGACCTGACGAGAAGCCCGAGGGCCCTCTCAGCGTAGGCGTAGGCCCCCGTGAGGTTGCCGGCCCCGAGGAGGGAGAGGCCCTCCTCAGCCAGCCGCCTGACAAGCGTCGCGTTAGCGCCCAGCCAGGGCGAGCTGGAGGCCGCCTGAAGCTCTGAGAGGAGCAGGGCCAGCGTGGATCCGTTGGCCGGCGGCGTGGTGGGGTGGGCTAGGGAGAGGAGCCCGGCCGAGAGATCCATGGCTTCCCTCGCGAGCTCTATGGCCCCGGAGTAGTTGCCCTCCTCATAGGATGTGTAGGCGCCTGAGGCCAGCTGGCCCACCTGGGTTGCGTTGATCCGGTAGGCGGCCACGAGCCTAGCGTCTGACCGGGCAACCTCGACGTACGCCAGGGCCTCGGAAGGCGTCTGCGACAGGGCCGCCAACGGGAGCAACGCGGAAAGGGCTACAAGGAAAACGAGCGCGAGGGCGAGCTTATCCCTCATCTTCTCCACCTCCATAAGGCGACGAGGGAGACGACCAGGACGACCACTATGATCACCGCAATTGGGAGCGCCCTTGATTTAATGGACGGTAATGGCGTTGTGTAGGTCGAAGGAAGCGACGACGCAGTGGAGGCGCTTAACGTCATCGTTGAGGTCGACGTGGTCGAGACCGCCGTCCCAGCTGGGCTGGTGCTCGTCGTGGCCGTGGCACTGGCGTGAGCTGTTGAGGTCGAGGTTGAGGTCAGCGTTTGCGTGACGGCTGACGTGTTAGACTCTGCCGTGCTGCTCAAGGCGCTGGTAGTCGTTGTCGTCGTGGTGGTAGTGGTTGTAGTGGTCGAGGTGGTTGTCGTTGACGTGGTCGTACCAATAGAGGTGGTGCTTACGCCTGTAGTAGCCGTACTGGTAGTGCTAGCAGTGGTGGCAGTATAGCTGGTGGCGCTAGTGGTCGTGGTCGAAGCCGTGGTGACCCCTGTCGAGGTAGCCCCGCTTGGATAGTATGACATAAACAGGGTGAGGTTTCCCGGTCCCGCTAACAGCTCGTTGTCGCTGATGAGGGTCGCGTTGGCCCCCCTGAAGTATACAAGGTACGGCCCGCTAACGTTGACAGTTGACCTGGTGGGCAGGTAGACCCAGGTGACCAGGAGGGCGCCCTGGGTGAGCGTTGCGTTCCGGGCGACATAGGTCAGGTTCACGAGGCCCGCCTCGACGACCGAGACGTTGACGTAACCGGGCCCGCATGCTGTAAACAGGGGCCCGAACCCCTGCTCATAGGCCGAACAGTAGGTCGCGTTGCCGGCGACAGGGAGAGAGAGGAGGGTCGGGGCCTGGGAGACGTAGACGCTGAACGATGCCCCAATGGCCCCGAGGCCGACGCTCACGCTGCCCATAGGCTCGGCCTGCTGGGCCTGGGGGGCTGATGCGATGAACGCCCCGACGACCGCCAGCGAGACTGCCAACGTGGCCAGGATGTAGGCCTGTCTCAAGCGCTCAGCCTTGAAGGAGGCCCCTAATCAAGAATAAAAGGGGAACTGTTTCGGTTCTATTGCCCTAAGGGAGGAGGCTTGAGGGTCTTCGGCAAGGGGTCGCCGAACGGGGTGTTCAGGCTTGACCCAAATGCCATGGAGTGGGTACAGGTCCCTGAGGCCCCTGAGCCGCTTGAGCCCGAGGAGCGCTATGCCGTGATCTACTTTGACAACGCCCTCTGCCCCGTATGCAGGCAGTATGACGGCTTCTGGTACCCGTTCCTTGAGATGAGGGCGAGGGACCTCCACTCGGCAGGCTTCGGATTCTACGTGGTTTTGTGCGACTGGTTCCTTGATCGGTGCTCCTCTGTGAGGGCGGGTATGTCTTTCCTTCACTACGACGTCAAGGCCTCCCCCACGACAATACTCGTCGCGAACGAGGGCGGAGGGGAACTTTACCTCGAGCGGTACGAGGGCCTGCTGACGGTAGGTGACCTTGACAGGATGTCGACGGGGTTCCCTGAGAGGGCAGGGAGAGCGAGGAGAGGGGAGAGGGTCGAGAAGGCCCTGACGTCTGACGAGGCTGCGCTGAGCCTCCTCAACTCATCCATCCCTACGCAGAGCTGACGGCCACCCGCCCCTAAGGGCAGGGTTTCCACCCCTAGGGCTACCATCACTGTTCTGGAGCCGTTTGTCCCTGCGCCTTCGCTCATTATCTGGGGTAGGGACTTGGCCTTCAGCCACTTGCCTAGCTTAACGGCAGGCGGGTCATGGGCCCCCTCGAGCCCAACGGCACGGGGCTCACACCACCGGCCCTCCTCCTCAGGTCGTACAACGCTAGGACGTCCGTGTGCCACAGCCCGCCGCCCACGGGGCACCTCCCGACCCGGAGCCGTCGCTGTAGACCATCTCAGAGCCATGCGCTGGACAGGTCCTAAAGGTGGCCTTAGGGCCCACGTATATGACCCTGAGCTCACTTCCTGAGCTTGCGCCAGACGGTCTCCCTGGTGACAAGGTTCCTGAGCTGAGACGCTATGAGCATGAGCTGGTTCCAGGCCCAGGCCCTTGCCCCAGGGTATAGCCCGACGGCAAGCCCCAGTGCGACAAGGAGGCCAATTGACGCAACTGACCCCCTCAGGGCCAGCGCGATAAGCGTGAGCGCCCCGGCTGCGGCGAGCCAGGGGTTTAGTATATGGAGGTATGCCTCGACGGCAAGCGGTCCCCTGTACCCCCTTGGGGCCCTCGGTGCGTCAAACATCGCCCTCGCGAAGTGAGCCACCAGGTGCTGGCCCCTCCTCAGCCTCCACAGCACGGCGTCCCACCCCCTTGGAACGGCCTCCAGGCACACCGCGTTCGGGATGGCGATGGCCCTCATGCCAGACATTGCAGTCCTGTGGGCGAGGTCACTGTCGTCAGCGCCCGGCCTAAGGGGGCCTAGCCTCCCGAGCAGTTCCTTCTTTATCGCGATCATCTCACCGTGCGCTATAGTGGTGCTGTGGGAGGAGCTCTCCGCGAGCCTCAGCAGGTTGTTGAGCCCCCTGTAGGCGCTCTCGGCGCCCCTCCAAGAGGTCTGTCCCATGGGTCTCTTCAAGCAGGTCACGAGGCCTATCGTTGGGTCGGAGAGGGCCCTCACGGCTGCCTCAAGGGAGCCCGGCTCCCAAAGGGAGTCCGCGTCCGAGAACACTATGACGTCGCCGCCCGCCGCCTTGGCCCCCTCGTTCTCGGCGACGCTCTTCCCCTCCCTCCTCGGCCTCCTGATGACCTTGACTGAGACCCCCTTGACGTCATCCCCTGCACGCCACCTCTCGGCCAGCTCGGCGGTTCCGTCAGGGCTGTTATCGTCAACCACTATAACCTCAAGCCTGCCCGGATACCGCTGGGCTGCTATGTCATTAAGCTTCGTGACGACCCTATCGGCTTCCATGTACGTTGGCACCACGACGCTGACGAAGGGGTAGTATGTGGGCTGGACGACGGCCGAATCATAGGGTACCGCCTTCCCCCGCGCCCAGCCGTAGTAGCCAAGGGCAGTGCCCACGTGGATCGTCAGCAGGGTGATGGCAATGGCTAGCAGATCCATGCCTTTTCGGGGACATAAAGTCAAGAGGAGTTAAAAATCCGTTCATTATAATAGTTTACTCCCACGTGATTCCCCCAGCTAACTTAATTTACAGGCTCACTCCACCAACAGGCTAGGTGTCACGGCCTGCCCAGGTACGCCTTCGTGAGCAACGGCGAGATCGCGGCCCTTTATGACGACAAGTTCTACGTTAGGTCGATTTACTACCCCCTCCTTGACCAACAGCACAACCACGCGGTTGGAGGCAGGTTCAGGGTAGGGATCTGGAAGGATGGAAAGTTCTCCTGGCTAGGCGACATAGATCACGAGATAAGCATGGAGAACCTCGTCACGAGGGTGAAGGCGTCTTTCGAGGGGGCCACGGTTGAGATAGAGGACGTGGCCTCCATGACGAGGCCCGCGATAATTAGGAGGGTAAGGGCCGATGGGGAGGGCCTGTTCAGGGTTATCTTCTATAACGACTTCAGGCTGAACGGGACAGAGCTCGGGGACACGGCCTTCTACAGCCCTGAGCTCGACGCGGTCGTCCACTACAAGGGATCCACATGGTTCGCCGTCGCTGCGTCCCAGCAGCTGTACGAGTACACCGTCGGGAGGAGGGACCAGGGAACCGTGCTGGCCGACTGCGAGGACGGAGCCCTGTCGAAGAACCCGATAGCCCAGGGCTCCGTCGACAGCGCCGTCTCTGTCGCCTCTAAGTCGTTCCACCTCTACATAGTTGCCGGGACGTCGCTCCACTCCCTCGCAGAGGCGCTTAACGAGCTCAGGCAGAGGTCGGACGAGCACTTTGTGAGGGACTCCAAGTACTGGGACCTCGTAACCGGCCAGGCAGGCGACGAGAGGCTCGTCAGGCAGAGCGTCGCGGTCCTGCTGGGGCACATAGGCGTTAACGGCGTCATACCCGCATCGCTGGATACCGACATACTGAAGTTCAACCTTGACACTTACGCCTACCTCTGGCCAAGGGACGCGGTCATGGTCGCAACGGCCCTCGACGGCATGGGCTACTGGTCCTTCACGAGGAGGCTCTACGAGCTCCTGCTCGGCGAGCTGCTGAGCGAAGAGGGCTTCCTTTACCATAAGTACAACGCTGACGGCACGCTTGGGAGCACCTGGCATCCCTTTACCGTCAACTCTAGGTGGAGCAGGAACATACAGGAGGACGAGACGGCGCTCGCGATCTACGGCCTCTGGGCGCACTTCACGGCCTCAAGGGACTACTTCCTCCTTAGGTCCGTCTACGAGGGGCTTGAGAGGGCGGCAGAGTTCCTGGTTAGCTTCAGGGACGACAGGCTCAAGCTGCCGCTCGCTAGCTTCGACCTCTGGGAGGAGAGGCTGGGTACGCACGCCTTCACGGCCGCGACTGTGGTAGCAGCCCTAAGGGCGGCGGCGGAGGTCGCCAGGACGCTTGGCGTCTGGGGGAAGGAGGAGAGGTGGAGGAGGGCCGCTGAGGAGGTCAGGAAGGCAGTCCTTGACCACATGTTTGACAGGGACAGGGGGGTCTTCTACAGGACTGTCGTAATTGAGGACGGGAAGGTGACGTCAGTTGACAGGGCCGTGGACTCGAGCGTCCTAAACCTGATCACTCTTGGTGTAATAGACCCAGGGGACCAGGTGGCGGAGAGCACAGTCAGGGTCGTCCGAAGCTCCCTGTGGGTGGGTAGCGTGGGAGGCCTTGCCAGGTACGAAAATGACTACTACCAGAGGGTCCAGGGGGACTACTCGGGCATCCCGGGGAACCCCTGGATAATCACCACCGCGTGGCTGGGCCAGTACCAGGCCATGAGGGGCGAGCTCGGGGAGGCGAGGGGGCTCCTCTCGTGGATCGAGGACGCTGCGAGCCCCACCGGCCTGCTCCCTGAGCAGGTGAGCCCGTTCGACAAGTCGCCTCTCTCAGTGATGCCGCTGGCATGGAGCCACGCTGAGTACCTCAGGGCCTACCAGCTCAGTAAGCCCAGGACGTCAAGCTAAGGCTTATTTTCCGGTCCCCCCTGAGTTCATGAGGCCCTTGTCAGGCAGCCTACAAGACCTTAACAAGGTCTCGGTTATAGTGCCCTCAAAGGACGAGGCCGAGGGGATAGGCCCAACGCTCGACGAGCTCCTGTCCATGGGCTTAAGGCGTGAGAACATAATAGTCGTTGACAGGAGCATGGATGAGACGCCCAAGGTCGCGATGTCAAGGGGCGTGAGGGTTCTGAGGCAGAGGGGGAAAGGGAAGGCCGACGCGGTGAGGGAGGGGCTTAAGGCCGTCAGGACCCCATACGTACTCGTCATAGACGCGGACCACAGCTACCCTGCTAGGCTCCTCCCTGAGCTCCTCAGGGTCGCCCAACGCGAGGGCCACGAGGAGGTTATAGGCGTGAGGCCCTCGTCCTCTCAGCCCGTAATTTACAGGCTAGGGAACGCCCTCCTGACTCGGTTCTTCAACGCGCTGTTCGGCGTCAGGCTAAGGGACGTCCTCAGTGGAATGTACCTGGTCAGGGTCGACGCGCTCAGGGACGCCCTCTTCGAGATGAGCGGGTTCAGCGTCGAGAGCGAGCTCGCCGCCCACATAGTAAGCATCGGGGGCTCCATAGGGGAGGTCGAAGTAGAGTACAGGCCCAGGCTTGGGAAAAAGAAGCTGAGGCCGTGGCATGGACTAAAGATAGCCATTGACATGCTGAGGCTCTCGTGGAGGTACAACCCAACTGTGGTCATGTTCTTCGCGGGGGCTCTGCTTCTGATACCGGGCCTCGTAATAGGCGGGGTAACCGCCTACCAGTTTTACTTTAAGCACGTAGATCACTTCGTTCACGCAATCATGGCGCTAATCGTCACGGCAACGGGCTTCAACAGCCTTCTCCTTGGCGTCCAGAGCCTTTACCTGAAGAGGTTCGAGCTCAGGATGAGGGCCCTGCTGAGGGAGCTAGAGAAGCGGTGGTCGGAGGAGCGCTAATACTTAGGGCGGTGAGCGCCTCAACGGCCCTCCTGAAGACCCTGCAGCCGGCCGCCTCTGCCAGGGCCTTGGCCCTGTCGTGCCGCACCCTGAGCATGTAGGCCTCCCTGAGCGTGGGGGCCCACACCCAGGGCCTGGTGGGCTGAACTATAACGCAGCCGGGAGGCAGCAGGGAGGGGAGCCTGCTCAACATCTGCGTGACGGCTACGACGCGAACCCCCTCGACGGAGTCGGCCTCGGAGAGCCTCGGGCTCAGGCCTGGGAACTCGTCGAGGACCCTGTTTACTTCTGGGTAAAACCTCCCAAGCGACCTGAGCACCTCGATGGCTGCAGACGAAGGGTCGGTGGCCCTCCAGAGCCTCTCACCGTCGAACAGGTAAATCGAAAGCTCCCCTCCATGGCCCAAGGAGAGCATGAGGGTGGCGGCCTCTGTCGCCATCTCGTCCCCCGAGACGTCATCTGTTGCTGTCAGGTCGATCACTAGGGACGTTAAACGAGCCCAGTCAGCATAGAACCTCTTCACCATCAGCTTCCCCCTCTTCGCGGTCGCCCTCCAGTCGATCCTCCGAGCGTGCTCGCTAGGGAGGAGCTCGTCCGTGTGGGAATACTCCTCCCCTGGCCCAATTAGAGGCGGCGAGGGGGAGGGGGAAAACTCAGGAGACCCCCCTGCCAGGCCGAGAACCTGAGCGAGAACGGAGACTGATGACGGGTGCGAGATAATTGAAGTTGCGGGCCTTACCGGCGCCGCCTCGTCAAGCGTTACCATGCGTAGGGGGGACCTGTGAATCAAGTTTGCCTCATAGATTTCGAGGAGCCCTGACCTCGTGAGGGTCAGCTTGACCTCGTAAATAGATCTGGCCACCTCCCTCGCCTCCTTTCCTAACACTGACACCGATAGGGGCCTCCTCCCCTTTAGCTTGAGCCTGATGACGACCTCGCTGCCCCTGCTGGCCTCTGCCCTGGTCGGGCTCGGCTCAAGCACTGTGGGCCTCAGCAGGGCGAGCTTAAGGATGGCGAGGTCAAATGCGATCACGGCGAAGATGAATATGCCAACTAGGGCAGCGGGCCAGTATGAAGTGAGTACGCCCATCAAGACAAGGACGGAGG
>JBMFIT010000043.1:0-11464 GCA_049974445.1 Acidilobus sp. | reverse complement strand
CAGGGCTGCAGCGTCGGTGGCTTCTGGAGCGGCCTCGCCGCCCTCAGCCTCTTCGGCCTGGTCTTCGCTTTGGGCTTCATACCGGGCACGATAGCCGAATACTACGCCTATGTCTCCGTGAGCAGCGCTGCCGCGAGGAGGGCTAGGTCGGCGAGGACCGCGACCTCGGTTCAGATAACGGCCGAGGGCTGGGACGTCAGTGCCCTCATAGCTGCCATTCTCTGGTCAATGGTCCTTGCCGCCGTGGGGCTTGAGTTCCCTGCCTTCGACTCGCTCCTCAGGGCCAGGCTTTCATCACTCGTCGCGTCTCAGTGGTCCCTGGTCTTAGAGGTCATGGCGCTCCTGACCCTCGTCATTGGAGTCCTCGGCTGGGCAAGGGGAAACGCTGAGGCCTCTTAACAGCTGATTTCAGAACTTTTCTTATAATCCTAATAGAAAACCCTCTTCCTTTTTTGTAAAGGGCTTATATGTCCAGCAAGACACTTCTGTATACACGCGAGGTGCCTGGCTTGTCAGCTAGGCCGGACCCCTTTGAGGAGGCCAAGAAACAGCTTGAGATAACGGCGAGCATCCTAGGCCTTAGCAAGGAGGTCTATGAGGACCTGGCCACGCCAGAGAGAGTCGTACAGGTGAAGATACCCGTTCTCATGAGGGACGGGAACGTCAAGGTATTCATAGGGTGGAGGGTTCAGCACAACAGCGCCCTCGGCCCCTACAAGGGTGGCGTGAGATACAGCCCTGAGACCAACCTCAGTGAGGTGATGGCCCTCGCCATGTGGATGACCTGGAAGAACGCCCTGGCAGGCCTGCCATATGGCGGGGCCAAGGGAGGGGTCCAGGTAGACCCGTTCCAGCTGAATCAGTTCGAGCTCATGCAACTCTCAAAGAACTACTTCTCAGCTATCAGCGAGTTCGTTGGCGTAGACCTTGACATACCAGCTCCCGACGTCAACACCAACTCCCAGACCATGGCCTGGTTCCTCGACGCCTACCAGGCTAGGACAGGCCTCAAGGAGCTCGGTGTTGTAACCGGCAAGCCGCTAGAGCTGGGTGGGCTTCAGACAAGGGTCTACTCTACGGGGCTTGGCGTCGCGACCGTGGCTAGGGAGGCAGCCAAGAGGGTGTTGGGCGACATGGAGGGGAGGACCGTCGCCATACAGGGCTTCGGGAACGTGGGCTACTACACGGCGAGGTTCCTCCATGAGATGGGGGCAAGGATCGTCGCCATCTCAGACATAAAGGGAGGCATATACAGCAGCAGGGGTTTCGACCCAGATGAGGTCAAGAACTATATAACGACGAAGGGGACCGGCTTCGTCATAGACTTCCCTGACGTAGAGAGGAGGATAACCAATGAGGAGCTCCTCACCAGCGACGTTGAAGTTCTAGTGCCCGCTGCCGTTGAGAACGTTATCACTGCTGAGATCGCCCCTGAAGTAAAGGCGAGACTAATAGTGGAGGGCGCTAATGGGCCAACCACACCCGAGGCCGAGGCGACGTTAGTAAAGAGGGGCGCCGTAATAGTCCCAGACATACTGGCCAACTCAGGTGGCGTGGTGATGTCCCACATAGAGTGGGTCAACAACAGGATGGGCGGCTGGATAACCGAGGACGAGGCAAGGGCGAAGCTGATGCAGAAGATGAGCGACAGCTTCAACGCCGTCTGGGACTTCTGGGAGAAGAGGTTAGGCGGTCCTGGAGGCCCGTACAGCATGAGGACGGCGGCCCAGGCCATCGCCGTTGACCGCGTCGTCAGGGCTATGAGGCTCAGGGGGTGGATCTGAGGGCCTCCCTGAGGACCTTGAGGGCTGAACCCTTTTCTCTCGCCACCATTGGGTAGACTTTCTGAACCCCTAACCCCCTTGTGACAGCCTCAAGGGTCTCATCTGCCCTACCCCTTGACACCGCGTCAACCTTGTTAACTGCCACAACAAGGGGGCGAGGACCCATGACCTCCATGACCCTCCTCGCGAGCCTCAGCTGGTCCTGTAGAGGCATGTAGGCCCCCTCCGTCGGGTCCACGAGGAACAGGACGGGGCCAGGCAGGTACCTGAGGGCCGCGACTGCCCTCCTCTCGGCAGCGTTCATCTCCTCTAGCGGCCTGTCAAGAACCCCAGGGGTGTCAACAACCTGAACCCTCACACCGTTAACGTCTGCGTGCCCGACTATGACGCTCTTGGTAGTGAACGGGTAGGGGGCCACCTCTGGCCTCGCCGTTGAGACCGATGAAACGAAGGTTGACTTGCCCGCATTAGGTGGGCCCGACACTACGATTATTGGCCCGTCTGCGTCTATTCCAGGGAGCCCTGAGAGGAACTTGACGAGCTCCTTAAGCCTCTCCAGGGATCGTGAGCACCGCCGCAGCTGTGACATCATCCTGCCTCTCCCCTCCCTTCCCAGCCTTCTCGCCTCGGCCTGTCCCCCTGCCGACATCAGGACGTACCTGTACCTCTCCCACATGGCCTGAGCGACCCTTCTAGCCTTCTCAACGCAGGCGAAGTCTTCCTCCATCTCCTCAAGGTTGAAGCTTATTGCCACGAGCTCCCTGTAGAAGGGGTGTAATGAGCTCACTAGGTCCCTCAGCCTGAGGACGGGCTCCGTCTTGTCAATGACGACACTCCTTACGAGCTCAAGGGATCTCCTCTCCCTCTCATAGACGCCAACGTTGTGCGGGTACCTAGTCCTGACCCTCGCCAGTATTTCCTGGTACGTCGGCACGTAGATTCGCTTTGCGACCGAGGCTGGGTCCAAGGTTATGCCTTTAAGAGCGAGGCCGGACGGAGGCTTAACAGTTTGCCCCTACGCCATCGCTCTATTCACTCCGTGCTGACCTCCTCCCCCTGAGGGGCGAGGGCTCCTACAGGGCGGCTCATCAGTTCGTGGTTTACTGCCCTCACCTTCATCGCCTCACTGCTGGTGGCCCTCAGCAACCCGCCAATTTCACGGCACTGGGCTCGCGTCCCTGCGACCGCCCCACCCCTTCGGGCATAGCACACGTCGGGCGTGAGGTCTTCCCTTTCAAGCCTTTGCGCGGAATGACTTTAAAGCCTCTTCATGACGATCAAAAGCGACGAAGCTCTCCCGGGCCAAGGAGGCCACGGCTTCCTCATATTTGGCCATGGACCTCCTATGCCTCTCTATAACTTTAGCAAGACTCTTAGGCGATGCGCCCGAGGCCCTTGAGGCCATATCAATAGCCCTCGTCCTGCTCACCCCCATTGACTTGAGGGCAGCGTAAACCGCTATGGCGGCCCTGACCCTCTCGGTCCTTGACCTGAGGTCAGGGAAGCCCCTCATCACCTCAAGGAGCTCGTCTATGCCCTCGGGTTTCCTCGACACTGGCGGCCTGAGCCTCACGGACCTCCCGACGACCTCGAGCACCTTGCCCCTCCCCACGGCCGTCCTAGCCGCGTCCTCAACGACCTCCTCGAGAGTCCATGATGTCGGTGGTGGGGCCTTAGGAGCTGTCGCGCGCCTCCTCTTGCTAACCTCGCTTGCACTTGTGTACGGGGCCTCGTCGTCTATGAGCTCTGAAATTATGGTCCCACAGTCCTGACACACCAGGTAGCCCAGCTCGTCGCTCCAGGCGAGCCTAGTTGAGCCGCAGACAGGGCACCTCAAGGCGTTCATCACAAAACTGCTGAAAACGGGGCCTTTTTCGGAATCGCTGACTTAAGTTGCTTTGACGCTCACCCTCCTCACCGAAAGTGACAAGAGTTAGAAGGTAACATCAGGCCTAAGGTCCCTTACGCTCACCAGGCCAAGGGAAAAGGGGTGTCAGCAGCTGCCGATAAGGCTGAGACCACCTCAGGACGTCAGCTCATGGACCCTTGATGAGGCCTCCCAGGCGTTCCTCCAGTCGCTGGCTGAGGCGGGGGCATCGTCCCTGACCGTGAAGTCGTACAGGGCGGCCCTCTCATCCTTCGTAAGGTTCATGGGCCCCTTAAAGCCCGTCCCGCAGCTGACGCCTGACGACTATTACCGGTGGCTCTCGTCGCTAAGAGCTAGGGGGGCGAAGGGGCCAAGGGGGGGAAGGTGGGAGTCGACCGTCCACTTTTACTCAATATTCGTCAGGAGGTTCCTTACATGGCTCGGCATCAAGGGGCAGCTCCAGGCCGAGCCGGGGAGGTCTAAGGGCTTTTCTGGCGCGCTGACCTGGGACGAGGTCGAGTCGCTATTCAACGCCGCTAGGGACGCGTACGATGCCCTCATAGTGTCACTCATGGCTGAGTCAGGACTCAGGGCCAGGGAGCTGGTAACCCTCAGGTGGTCAGACGTTGATCTGGCAAGGGGCCAGGCGAAAGTTGTGGGAAAGTATGGCAAGGAGAGGATTGTCTTCCTGGGCCCCAACTCGAGGGCAATACTTTCACTGTTGGCCCCCGGGAGGGCCTCTGACGAGAGGGTAGTGCCCCTCAGCTACCAGAGCATCTACAACAGACTCAAGGTCATTGCTGTCAGGGCTGGGGTTGACCCCTCGAGGGTCAGGCCCCACGTGCTAAGGCACACCTTCGCCACCGAGGCCCTGAGAAGGGGTGTTAGCCTGGCTGCCCTTCAGAGGCTACTTGGGCACAGCGACATCAAGGTAACCCAGCTTTACCTGCACCTCCTCGACGACGACGTTAGAAGGGAGTACGAGAGGGCCTTCATGGCCTTACAGAAGGCCCCCTACCAGCCTTACCCAGTCCAAGCGGTACCCTATCCCCTGTGGCCTCAGCAGGCCCCCCAACAGGCGACAGCGACGCAGAGGGGGGTGAGGCCGTGGCCCTAGCCGGAGAGGAACCTGTCCAGGGCCTCGAGCCTTCGCCTAATTTCCCTAAGCTCCTCCAGCCTCCCCCTTATGGCCTCCGGGTTTTCCCTGGCGAGCCTCTCGAGCTCAACCAGCGCCTGATCAATCGTCGTCAGGGGGTCTGAGTGGCCGAGCGGGATAAAGGCCTGGGCTATAAGTCTCCCCTGCTCAGTTAGCTCGTACCTGCCATCGTCTTGCCTCACGACGAGCCCCTCGTTGAGGAGCTCAGCCAGCATCGGGTAGACGCTGCCTGGGGATGGCCTCCAGGTCCCTCCGGTCATCTTCTCTATCTCATCCATTATCTCAACACCATTCATGGGCCTCGCCAGCAGCAGCCTGAGGATGAGGGGTCTCAGCCAGCCCCTCTTCTTCCCACCCATGAAGTGAGCCCAGGGCGGTCCCCAGGCGTGACCTCCTCCTCGCCACTCGTGCAACGTTGCCCCCTTAGCCCCTTACGTTAGCGCTGGCGAGGTTAATCTTTCCGCGCTTGTCGACCAGAGGACATAGCGGGTCTGGGGCATATGGGGTGCCGTGGGCTATCATGGCTCTCGCAGGGCAGCCGCCGCCACACATGCCAACCATCGGACAATACCTGCAGGCTTCTGGGGGCTCAGCGAGCCTGTTCCTTATCCAAACGAAGCCGTCCCTCCATATCGAGGCGAGGTCCCTCTGCCTTACATTCCCCTCCTTTACGCCTAGTGGCATGAAGAGCTCGCACCCGTAAACGTCACCGTTCGCGTCTATTACAAGCCTGTTCCTGCCCGCAGGGCATGTAGTGTATGAGGTGGCTCTTCTACCAAGGAACGTCATTGACCTCCTCCAGGAGTTCACTAAGTCAGGGAGGTAAAACCTCATGGAGCTAAAGTACACCCTAACAGGGCCCTTGTAAGTCATCAAGGCCGCGAGGGCCTCCTCCCCCATCCTCTTCGGCAGCCTAAGCCCGTTCGCGCGGGCCCTGCCGAACTCCGCGACCGCTTCAAAGGTGACCGCGTCAACGCCCAGCTCCTCGGCAAGCCTCAGCATATCGATTACCTTGTTGTAGTTAAGAGGGTTTACTACGTAAGCCAGGGTAACCCTGAGGCCTGACGCCTTCAGGTGCCTGACAGCCTCAACGGCCTTCCTGAACGAGCCCGGTAACCTTATCGAGTCGTTCACATGGGGGTTCGGGCCGTCTATAGATACCTGGACCTCGGAGAGGCCAGCTGATGCCAGCCTTTTCGCCTCTCCGGGGCCTATCAGAGTTCCATTGGTGCTCATTGAGACCCTGAGGCCTATGGATGAGGCGTAAGAGATCACGTCGAATATGTCGCGCCTCATCATGGGCTCGCCACCGAGTATGTAGAGGTCCTCCGTGCTGAGGTCTCTGAGCTGTCTGAATACCTCCATCCACTCCCTAGCGCTCAGCTCGTCTGAAAGTGGGTCACCTGCCTCAATGTAGCAGTGAACGCACCTCAGGTTACAGGCCCTCGTAACGTAAACGGTTACCTGGACAGGTCTTCCGGGCTCGGACGCTACCTTCTCGTGCCCGCCCATTATGTGACTAAGCGGGGTCGCGGGGCACTCAATTAGGTAAGCTAGCACGTCAGGGGGCAAATTCTCTACATCGGAAACCAATCCGCTCCCTCAAAAATATGTGCGGCCAAGGCTTTACGCTCTAGGGAAGGCCTGGAAGACCATGAGAAGAGAGGAGCCTGAGGAGGGGGTTGTAAGGAAGAAGTTCAGGAGGGGGATGGTGAGGGTCGCCCTCCTCTACCCCTCAACGTATGAGGTCGCCCACTCGTCACTGGTGTACCACAGGCTTTACTTTGCCCTTAATGACATGGATAACGTGTACCTGGAAAGGGCCACCCTCAGGTCGTCCACGGGGGCCCCCGAGGCTGTGAGAGGGCTTGAGGGCGGCACGCCCCTCAGGTCATTCGACTTCATAGTAACCCCGATCCATTATGAGCTTGACTACGCAAACCTCTTAAGGGCCCTCATCGGCTCAGGTGTACAGGTTTTGTCGAAGGAAAGGGGGAATCCTAAGATAATCGTAGGCGGCCCTGCCCCCACGGCAAATCCCGAGCCCATAGCAGACGCCGTTGATGCAATCATCATGGGGGATCTCGAACCCTCTGTACGTTGGCTTGAGTCTGTGCTTAACCAAGGAGCACCCATTGAGCCCTCCGAGCACGTCTATGTGCCGGCCTTTGGCAAGCATGAGGTCAGGATAGGGAACTCTCCAACTCTTGGGGCTGGTGACCTTAGGAGGATAAAGGCCCCTGGGTCGGCGTTCACTATAGCAGTAGAGGTGGCAAGAGGGTGCCCATTCTCCTGCGCGTTCTGCCTAGAGGGCCACGTGACAAAGCCCTTCAGGCCTAGGCCAGCCAGTGAAGTTATCGATGAAGTCGTGAACCTCTACAGGACCTATGGTCTCAGGGTTGCGCTCATAGCCCCAACGGCGAACGCCTCCCCCTACTTCAAGGACGTCCTGAGAGGCCTAGCGCAAGTTGGCGTCCCGTTCTCAACCCCATCGCTCAGGGCCGAGTTGCTCGACGACGAGTCCATCGACCTAATTGCAAGGGGCGGACAGCAGACCCTTACCCTAGCCCCTGAGACCTCCGAAAGGCTCAGACTTGCTGTGGGTAAGCTGTCGAGGGACGAGGACTTTGAAAGGGCCTCAAGGGCGGCCGCGTCAAAGGGGCTCGCGCTTAAGCTCTACGGCCTCGTCGCCGTGCCCGGCGAGACCGATAACGACATTAGGTCGTTCGCGGAGCTGACTAGGAGGATAGCTGATAGTAGGCCTAGGTCACTTGAGCTGAGTGTGAACCCATTGGTCGTCAAGCCCCACACGCCATTCCAGTGGCTACCAATGCAGCCGGAGGACGAGCTTAACGCTAGGGTAAGGACCGCCAGGCAGCTCTACGTATATGATAGGTTTTCGTTTTATGACCCCTTTGACGCTCTTGTGCAGGCCTCGCTCTCGCTCGGCGACAGGAAGACCCTGACATACATAGCTGAGGTAGCACGGGATGGAGTAGGTAGGGGGTCATGGAGGAGGGCCGCGTCAAAGGGCCTGCTTAGGGCGGCCCTGAAGCCAAGGAGGTCACCTCTTCCCTGGAGCCACGTCAGGGGTCCAGTGGGCGAGGAGGCCCTCATGGAGAGGCTCAGGGCCTACGTAGAACAGGTGCCAGAAGCCCGAAGGCTTATCCCCAAGGGGCTAATGTGAAGGCGAGGCTTATAACCTAGTACCCTATTGCGCCTAGAGCGGTGCGGCGGTCGTCTAGCCTGGTCTAGGACGCCGGCCCCCCAAGCCGGAGGTCCCGGGTTCAAATCCCGGCCGCCGCACCATCTGATATCTTAGTCGTAACGGAAGGGCCTTTGCCTAGTTAAACCCCTGGGCTATTGCCGCTAGGCCTACCCTAGGTGAGGTATTATCTAGCACTTTAACGGTAGGTAGCCCCAATGCTATGCCTTGAAATACAACCCGTGGTATGCTAGCTCCTCCTGTATTAGTTTTCCCCAGGGATATCTTTATTGAGTCCAGTAGATGACTGGGAGTTCCCGTGGATGACCCAATAATTGGCCGCCTATCGGCGGCTGAAACCGCTCTGAGGTCGCTTGGACTTGGATTAGTGACCAGTTTGAACGCGAACTTTTATGCCAAGTACAGCACGTCCTTCCTTGAGTGTCTGATTCGCGACCCAGTTACAACATATAATGAGGCTGTGAAGGTCGCGCCCCCAGGTCTTGTGGAGGCCGCAATAAAGATAGCCCTGAGGGCTCTCGGCTTTGAGCCCCACCATGTCAACGCCTTCATAGAGGCACTCAGGAGGGGCAATAGAGAGGCCGCCATGAACTTAATGTCGCCAAGAGACCCCCCGAAGGGGTCCTTATAAAGCTCTTATCGTACACCGTGAACGACCTCTTGTAACGAAATGAAGGGCGACGCCTCGCAGGACTAACCCTTATAATCCGCTTCTCGTCGTGACCACTGAGGTGGGCTATTGAGCCAATGGATGGCGCCGGGGTCCACGTAGTAGTGGACCCCTCTAAGTGCTCAGGCTGCTCCATATGTGAACTATGGTGCTCGTTCGTCCACGAAGGAGTGTTCTCGAGGCGCCTCTCAAGGATATCTGTCGTCACCTATGAACTGGTTGGACTTGATTACCCCGTTGTTTGCCAGCAGTGTGAGCCAGCTCCGTGCGTTGAGCTCTGCCCGACCAAGGCGCTGAGCAAGGGGGGGCTTGGGCAGATAACGCTCGACAGGTCTAAGTGCATAGGTTGCAGGGTCTGCTCTGAGGTATGCCCGTACGGCGCCGCTCAGATGGAGCCCAAGGGAGGGTACCCATTGATCTGTGATCTCTGCGGTGGCAATCCGACCTGTGTCGTCAAGTGCCCAACAAACGCGCTATCGATCACGTCTACCGTTAAGGTGAAAGCTAGGGCTGAGGGCGCGGCTGAGAGGTTCGCGCTTCATGAGCTCTCAAGGCTAGCCAGAGGATGGGGGGTCGAGGTTGACGGCGCCTAAGGGCTACGGCGGTAGGATCTTGAGGATAGACCTCACTAGGAGAACGTACAGGTTCGAGGAGCTTAGGCCCTCCATAGCTACATCTTTCCTTGGAGGAAGGGGGCTTAACGTCTATAGGCTATACTGGGAGGTCCCACCTAGCGTTAACCCGCTGGGCGCTGAGAACAAGCTTATGATAGCCACGGGCCCCCTTGCAGCCCTACCACACGGTCTCGGGTCCAGGGTTAACGTTACGGCTAGGTCCCCGCTGACCGGCCTCCTGGGTGACTCCAACGCGGGCACTCACTTCTCGGACGAGATGAGGTTTGCTCAAGTCGACCAGGTAGTTCTGGAGGGTCGCAGTGACAGGCCTGTCTACATCTACATCACCGACTCGTGGGTTGAGTTCAGGGACGCTAAGGGCATCTGGGGGATGAGGGTCTCCGAGGCGCACGAGGAGGTCAGGCGCGAGGTCCGAGACCAAAGGGTCCAAGTAGCCGTGATCGGGCCAGCCGCCGAGAACTTGGTCAAGTTCGCTGGAGTCTTCTTTAACGTCTACAGGGCAGCCGGCAGGACAGGCATGGGGGCCGTCATGGCATCAAAGAACGTGAAGGCGATAGCAATAAGGGGTGACGGCTATGTTGAGGCGGCGAGGCCTGATGAGCTAATTGACGTTATGGGACAAATAGAGGGGAGGGTCTACTCAAACCCCCAGTACTGGCCCCGGAGGGTGATGGGAACCTCAAGGATCCTCATGGCGGGGCAGAGGCTTGGCTTCCTCCCTGGAAGGCATTTCCAGGAGCCCCAAGTAGATTATGCCTATGACGTCAGCGGGGAGAGGCTTGCGCAGAGGTATAACGTCAAGGTCAGGGCCTGCTCTGCTGGCTGCGCGTTGCCCTGCGCCAGGTTCTTCATGGTTAAGGGTGGTCACTTCGCCGGCCTCTTTGGCGAGGGACCCGAGTACGAGCCCCTAGCGGGGTTCACCGTGCGGGTCGGAAACAGGGACCTCAGCTGGGGGCTAAAGATTGCTAGGGAGGTGAGCGACCTCGGTATGGACGCCATAACTACTAGCGAAGTGGTCTCCTGGCTCCTCGAGCTGAGACAGAGAGGCGAGGTCTCGGACTCCGAGGTCGGGGTGAAGCTTGAGTGGGGGAACCCTGAGGTGATAGAGGAGCTAGTCAGGATGATCGCCTACCGGGAGGGAATCGGCGACGTTCTGGCGGAGGGCGTGAGAAGGGCTGCTGAGATCCTGGGGAGAGGCTCTGACATAGCGTTCCACGTCAAGGGGCTTGAGATGATCCAGGCAGACCCGAGAGCGCTGAAGGGCTATGGGCTTGGCTTTGCAGTTGCCAGCAGGGGGGCTGACCACCTTAGGTCAGAGCCGTTCGTAGAGGTCGAAGACGATCCTGAGCTTGGGAGGCAGATGTTCGGCGAGCCCGAGGCCGCTATGAGGCTTGGCGTGAGGGGAAAGGGGAAGCTTGTTGCCTTCTTTGAGAACCTCAACGCTGTGATCGACTCAATGGAGGTCTGCAAGAACACGGCTGAAAACATGCTCGTGCTGGACTTCGAAACTGCCGCGAGAGCCTACTCGGCCCTCACCGGGATCAAGTTCACGGCCAACGACATGGAGATGGCAGGGGAGAGGATCGTAAACATAGAGAGAGCATACCTTGTGAGGGAGGGGGTTAGAAGGAAGGATGACAAACTACCAAGGCGTTTTCTGACAGAACCCCTTGGACAGGGACCCGCCAAGGGCCACGTGGTAGAGCTTGACGTAATGCTCGACGAGTATTACTCAGTAAGGGGCTGGACCAGGGACGGCGTCCCGACAAGGTGGAAGCTGGCCTCGCTCGGCCTAGCCGACATCATCGATGACCTTGAGTCCAAGGGGATCAAGCTCGAATAATGCGTAATATCCCAAACGGTCCTCCCCAGCTTCGGGTTCCCATGCCTGCGTTTGAGATAGCCACGTTTCCCACCAGTGTCGTGGTTGTAAGGCTTGAGCCAAATGAGGAGATCTTAGAGGCCATCACTGACATGGCATCTAAGCTAGGGATAAGGTCAGGGTTCGTCATAGCTATCGGGGGGCTGAGAAGGGTTGAGTTAGGCGTCTACAAGGGTGGCACCTACGACACGGAGACCTACGAGGCCAAGGAGGGCGAGACCATCAAGCTTACGTCGGCGATCGG
>JBMFIT010000042.1:0-12399 GCA_049974445.1 Acidilobus sp. | reverse complement strand
GTCGCTGTCCTTAATAGTCACACCCCCCACCTTTACGAGCCGGATAACAAGTCGAGGATCCTCGAATCACCCGGGTCAATTATGCCGATGGCTGAGATCTTGAAGGGCTTACCAATCACGGAGCCGAGCTCCGATGAGGTTCCCTTGAATACTGTTATTGGGGTTCCATTTATGCGGGCTGTCTCCTCAAGGGCCCTTCTGACCTCCTTTGCCGAGTTGTCAGCTATTATGAGGCCCTTTAGCCTGTTCCTAAGCAGCATCGTTAATGACTTCTTAGCGCCGAGCACGACCTTACCTGTCTTCATCACGGCCTTGAGCTCCCTTTCCAGCGCGGCTCTTTCAGACACCAAGATCACCTTTCTTAACGGTCAGCCTGTTGCTGTGAATTACCCTGTAGGGATTTAAGTGCGTTGACCCCCATAGTGACAACAATCATGCCTGTCCCGACCCTGGGCGGCAGGCCGGCCACTATGCTCTCGGTCACGCCTGCGAACCCCTCGATCTCGCCCCTGACGGCAGCGTCGTACAGCTGGTTAACCGTGACCTCGAAAGCTGCCCTTGCTATGACGCTCGGCTTCTCGCCGACTACACCAAGCCTGCCTATCTGCCTAACCTTCCCGGTCCACGTCATGATATCGGCGACTAACATAACATGCCTGACGTCAACATCAAGGCCAGAGTTCTGGAGGACGTCCATTATCTCCTTAATTATCGTGTTCCTCGCGGCCTCTACGCCAAGTACCTCAGCAACCTCGTGTATGTTGTTGGTCTCGACCCTCGTTGCGTCAACGCCGTCAACTCTCATGACCTCAGCAAGGTTGCTCCCCTCAGCAACTATCACGTATTCCTTCTTGCCCGTCTTCTCGTCAGTCCTTTCCTGAATTATGGTCCTCTTTATGCCCTTGATACCCTTGACGTAGCCTTTCTTAACCTTGTTGACTATTTCCTCGTAGCTCTTCAGATCGAACAGGGACTCGTCAGGCAGAGCGCTTTCGCTGACCTCAAGCGCTACACTCCACTCGTCCTCCCCCTGCGAGACCTCCCCTAGTCTCAGCTTCTCTAGGGACTCGATCACCATTTCCCTCGTGACGCCCCTGTCCTCCATCATCTCTGGGTCGAGCCTGATTATGAACGCCCTCTCGCCAAGTGAGTATGAGATCTCAGAGGTCACGTTTGAAATGGTAGTGTACTCTATTGACCTGGCTATCTCCTTTGCCTTCTCCAGGTCACCCGCGTACTTCTCCTCGAGATATATCTTCATCAGCGGAGTTGATGGTTCGTGCCTAGCGTCAACTATCTCAATGAGCCTTGGAAGGCCAAGCGTTACGTCGAACTCCATGAGTCCAGCATAGTGGAAGGTCCTAAGGGTCATCTGGGTGCCCGGTTCCCCTATGGACTGGGCTGCGATAACGCCAACTGGCTCACCTGGCTGGATCATGGAGTTAATGTAGCTCCTGACCGTTTCCTCAATTGCGGCTATCTTCTGGGCCGTCGTGAGCTCCGCGTTTTCGGCTACTTTCTGGTAAAGTTCATCATATATCTTCGCGGGCAGGATCTCCTTGGCCGCCTCAAGCTTTCTCTTGAGCTCCTCCCCCGCCTCAAGACCCTCGGCCCTACGTTTTGACGTTCTCCTTGGCATCAGGGGCCACCTCCTATCGCCTTGACCTTTTCAACTATCCTGTCGATATCAACAGGCTGCCCATGATAGGTCTTCTGTGGGTCGATGCCATCCTCGCCGTACCTGAACTGGACTATGTTGTCCATGGAGTCCCTAACTGTTCCGTCGTAGGCCACGTAGAGGTCCTGGAGGGCGTTAATTAGCCTCCTCTGCATGTAGCCGCTCTGTGAGGTCTTTACAGCAGTGTCCACAAGTCCCTCCCTACCGCCGGCTGCGTGGTAAAACACCTCATGTGGCCTCAGGCCATCGCGGAAGTTGCCGACCACAAATCCTCTGGCCTCGGGTGACAGATCGCCTGGCCTGAAGTGAGGCAGGGTCCTCGTCCTGAATCCCCTGACGATCCTCCTTCCTCTAACTGTCTGCTGGCCCAGCATCGCGGCCATCTGGGTTATGTTAATGTCGCTGCCCCTGGCGCCGGTTCTCGCCATTATGAACGCGTTGTTGAACGTGTTCATGTAGCCTATGGCTGCCTTGCCAGCCTCGTCCCTTAGCTTCTGGAGCCTCTGGATGATCTTCAGCTCCAGGCTCTCCTCTGGGGTCCTGCCAGGTATAACCTCAAGTGTCCCTTCACGGTACTGCCTGATGAGCTCCATTACGTCAGCCTTAGCCCTTTCCGTCATCTCGACAATCTTAGCCCTGGCCTCGGCTGGGACCTCAATATCATCAATTGACATCGTGAAGCCCCTTACCTCAAGCATCCTTATGAAGGCCCTGAACACGCTGTCAAGGAACTTCCTGGCGAACCCGCTGCCATACTCTAGGACAAGGTAATGGAGTACGCTCCCGGGCTGCTCGGCGCCTATGGAGTTCTTGTCAAACACGCCCTCGAGCAGCCTGCCCTGAGCTATTACGACGTAGGAGTCGCTGAAGCAGTCCTCACCGTCGCACTTGAGGTCACCGGCGTTTATCTTGGCCCTCCCCCTGAAATCGAAGTCGCTCGGAAGGAACATGCTGACCAGTTGCTTTCCAGTCCAGAGGGGCCTCGGCTTAAGTATCGCGGGCTCTGGCAGCTCTGAGCCCGAGTACCCCGCTGCCGCTAGGAGCTGGCCCATGGTCTCAGCCTCCAGGAGGGTCGTTTTAACCGACAGGAGGTAGGAGCCGCTTATGTAGTCCTGTCTCCCGCCTATTATTGGGCCTCCATATCTTGGCGTCAATATGTGCCTCTCGACCAGCAGGAGCTCCTCGGCCTCCGCCCGGGCCTCCTCAAGCCTGGGAACGTGCAGGTTCATCTCGTCCCCATCAAAGTCGGCGTTATAAGGCGGACACACGAGAAGATTTAGCCTGAAGGTCCTACCTGGCATGACCCTTACCTTGTGACCCATTATTGACATCCTGTGCAGGCTGGGCTGCCTGTTGAAGAGGACTATGTCGCTGTCTACAAGGTGCCTCTCTACTATGTCGCCGGGCTCAAGGCTCTCAGCAAGCTGTCTCAGGTTCCTCTGGTACCTCAGGTCTATCTTGACGCCCTCCCTCTTCTTGTAGACCATCGTGGCGCCTGGCCAAGCGTACGGTCCGTTAAGGACGTACTTCCTGGCCTCCTCTATGTTGTATTTGGTCACAACCATGGGCACGGTGAGTATCTTAGCGACCTCGACTGGCACCCCAACCTCATCTATGCCTAGCAGGGGATCAGGCGAGATAACGGTCCTTGAGGAGAAGTTCACCCTCTTGCCGTTCAGGTTGCCTCTCAGCCTCCCCTCCTTGCCCTTGAGCCTCTGGGCAAGCGTCTTCAGGCTCTTCCTGCCCCTGTGGGATAGCTGGTAGATGTTAGGCAGCTCGTTATCTATATATGCGGCTATCACGTTCTGAAGAGTCTGCCAAGCCTCTTCAATCATCGACTCAGGAGCGCTGGAGGACAGGAAGTTCTTGAGCCTCTCGTTCTGCCTCACTATCTCGACGAGGGCATGGGTTAGGTCGTCCTCGGCCCTGAGACCGGTCTCCATAGTGATTGACGGCCTGACGGCAAGTGGAGGCACGGGGAGCACCGTTAGGACGGCCCACTCTGGCCTCGCTGACCTTGGGTCCCACCCCAGGAGTTCAACATCCTCATCTGGTATCTTCTCGAGCCTCTCCCTGATGTCAGCTGGTGTAAGCCTGACCTCGCCCTCTGGTCTCTCCTCATAGAAGTTGTAGGGCTTCACAAACCTTACCTTGTGCTGCTTGGCACCACAGTGGGGACACTCCGTGACAGACGTAGCCTCCTTTATGACCTCCTCTGCAAAGGCCTCAGCTAGCAGAGGCCACCTATCCTTGAGCCTACGATAAACCGACAACATGTAGGCGGCCCTTTGGGGAGGTATGAGCAGCCTCCCGCAGTTCCTGCACGTGGCCTGGAGGGTCCTGTATATCTTTTCACCAAGGTGAGGCAATACAACGGGCCTGGCAAGGTCTATCTTGCCAAAGTGCCCTGGGCACGTCTCCCTCGTGTTGCCGCATACGGGACATCTCTCGCCAGGCTCAATCGCGCCGAAGTGAGGGTCACGCAGGCCGCCCATTATGGGGGAACCGTCGGCCTCGTAGATCTCCGGCCTTATGACGGTGACCTTAGCCATCTCCCTTATCTCGCGAGGACTCAGCAGGTTGAACTTGATGGCACCTACGACGTATTTCTCGGTGCTTCCATATGGACCGTACGACATGAATGTCACCTCCCCTCCGACCCATTCCCGTTATTCTCGTTATTGCCGTTGCCAGAGCTTCCTCCCTGACCGGCTCCCTGAAGCTCCTTTAAGCTGATGGCAGGGCTTACCCTGTTTAGGAGCGCTATCCTGTCCATGACCTTTATCTTCGGCTTTATGCCCATGCTTATTATCTCCTGCAGGAAGAGCTTAAAGGCATAGGGTACCCTAACGGGCTTTATGTCGCCGTTCTCGCCGTGTATCGGGCACTCATAGACCCCCTTCTTTGAGTTGTACCAGGCTATGTGGCCACAGAGGGTGCAGACGTACATTGTGTAGGCGTCACTTCCGTCAAGCATCCTGTCCCTCAGGAGCATCGCGGCTCCATGACCTACTAGGCAATCCCTCTCCATCTCCCCAAACCTGAGACCTCCCTGCCTTGCCTTGCCCTCCGTAGGCTGCCTGGTGAGTAGCTGGACCTTGCCGGTTGCCCTGGCATGCATCTTGTCTGCAACCATGTGGTACAGCCTCTGGTAGAACACGAGTCCTATGGCAATAGGGCTCTCGAAGAGTCTGCCGGTCCTGCCATCGTACATAACCTCAGTCCCATCTGGCGAAAAACTGTTCTTCAGGAGGACCACCTTGAGGTTCTCTACGTCTTCCTTGAAGAAGGGCGTTCCATCAACATACCTTGCCTGAAGTGCCCCAGCCTTGCCGGCTATTAGCTCCATGAGCTGCCCGACAGTCATCCTCGACGGTATTGCGTGTGGATTAAGTATGGCGTCAGGAACCACACCCTCCTCGGTATAAGGCATGTCGTACTTTGGGAAGAGCATCCCTATGACACCCTTCTGGCCATGTCTGCTTGCGAACTTGTCACCAAGCTCGGGTATCCTAAGGTCCCTTACCCTGACCTTGACCAGCTTGCTTCTGTCAAGTGTTTGAGTTATCAGGATCATGTCAACGACTCCCTTCTCACCGTAGCGAAGCTGGACGCTCGTGTCCCTCCTCATCAATGTGCCTGGGCCCATGACGCGCTCCTCGCCAAGGAACCTCGGCGGACTCTCGCGGCCTACCAGCACATCGCCACCTGTTGCCTCGACCTCCGGTTCTACAACTCCATCGGGGCCCAGCTTGGTGTAGTACTGGTCGCCCTTGTGGTCGTATAACTTAGGGGAGGGCACGGTTATCCTGTCACTTAGGCCCCCAGGGTACTCGTTTTCCTGGGCGGTGTAGACCCTGAAGAAGTGGGCCCTCCCCAGCCCGTAGTCCACGCTCGTCTTGTTCATGATCAGTGCGTCCTCCATGTTGTAGCCCATGAATGACATAATTGCCACAACGAAGTTCTGGCCAGAGGGTCTATCGTTGTAGCCTATTAGATCCATAGATCTGGTCTGAACTATCGGCTTCTGCGGGTAATGGAGCAGGTAGGCGTGACTGTCCATCCTCAGCTGGTAGTTGAGCGCGTAAAGGCCAAGAGCCTGCTTGGCCATAGCGGCCTGGTATGTATTCCTTGGGCTCTGGTTATGCTCAAGATAGGGTATGATTGAGGTGACAACGCTGAAGACCCCCGGAGGCCAGAGCTCGAGGTGAGTGTGCTCAGGCGTCACCTCCTCAGGGGTCTCAGCTATGTAGGCGTTCTCCTCCTCATCAGGATCTAAGAACTCAACGACGCTCATCTTGACTAGGTCCCAGAAGCTGAGATCGCCCGCCTTAAGCTTCTCAATCATGTCCTTCGTCAGCTTTGGCCTACCGTTCTCGGCAATTATGACAGGCCTCATAAGCCTGCCCTCGTCGGTATTTACGTAAACCTCGTTGGCCTGGCCCTGCTCAAGGTAGGACACGCTTACCTCGTAGCTTAGGTCGCCCCTTCTCCTCAGCGCCCTCATGTTCTCGGCGAGCCTGGCTCCGTCCTGGACGTAGCCGAGGGGCCTGCCATTGAGGAAGACCTTGGCCATTGACATATACTTAGAAGTAACCTCTGGGTCCCCAGAGGCTATCTCCTCTATTGCCTTCTCCATGGGTATGGCGCCCATGTTATAGAGGAGCCTCTCGATGGACTCCTCATCAACGCCAACAGATATGTACACAGTCATGGCCATGTTCTTGACGAGGCCGCAGTTTATGCCCTCAGGAGTCTCGAAGGGACAGAGCCTGCCCCAGTGGGTGCCGTGAAGGTCCCTGGCCTCAAAGTTAGACTGCCCCCTGCTCAGCGGTGATATCACCCTTCTGAGGTGACTTAGGAGACTCATCCAGTTTGTCCTGTCGAGGGCCTGGCTGACACCGGTCCTGTTGCCAGTCCAGTTACCAGTGGCCAGGGCAGCCCTGACCCTCTCGGTAATTATATCAGGCCTTACGAGGACCTCTATACTCCTTATCTTCTTACGCTGGCTTATGTACTCCTCTAGCTCATTTGAGATGGTATTAACCAACTGCTGGAAGGCGTCCCTGAAGATCTCGGCTATCAGGTCACCTGCGAGCCTGAGCCTCTTGTTAGCGAGGTGATCCTTGTCGTCCTCGGGCCTCTTGCCCAAGTATAGCTGTAGAACCCTGTTGGCCATCTCCCCCAGGAAGTAGGCCTTCGCTTTCCTGTCAGAGGGCCTCGTACCCAGATGGGGCAGGAACTGAGTGTCAATGAACTCCTCGGCCCTCTGTATCCTTATCTCCTTTGGCTGCCCAGGGGCTATCCTGTTTCCGAGGAACTCCAGCGCGTCCTCCCTCGTTTTTATGCTGGCCGACACCTTCTCGAAGCTCGGTAGGAGCTCCCTCTGGACATCAGGGTCAGGTGATACCGCGGCTGCTATCTCCGAGTCCTTCTCAAGACCGAGGGCCTTCATCATGACGACGAACGGTATTCTGTAGTTAAGCCTACTGACGCTTATCTCAAGGGAGCCGTCGTTCATCCTGTCAACGATTACCTGTCTCCTAAGCCCAAGGACTGTTGAGACTGTCTTCGCACTATGAGTTATCTTAGCTGTGCTCGCCGTGGAGAGACCCACGATTATCCTGTTCACCGCCAGGTCCTCCTGGGCGACGACGACTCTCTCGCTGCCGTTGATTATGAAATACCCTCCAGGGTCCCTCGGGTCCTCGCCGTAATCAATGAGCTTCTGATCGTCAAGCCTGGAGAGCGGGTCAGCGACGGACTTGATCATTATTGGGAAGTCTGCTATCTTGACCATCTCGCGGTCAACTTCGTTGTTGTTCTCATAGATGGCCATCTCGAGGTAGAGCGGCGCTGAGTACGTGAAGTTCCTCAGCCTTGCCTCAAGGGGGTTGACCGCCCTTATGTTACGGTCTGCCTCCCTTATCTGGGGCTCACCAAGCTTTACCTTACCTAGCTCGATCCTTATCTCAGGACCCCCTACCTGCTCAACCCCCTTCTTGATCTGCCTGAAGGCCGGTCTGATCTCCTTGAAGGAGTCAATGATCTTCTGCATCCTGCTCGTTATGAAGGCGTTATAAGAGTCCAGGTGTTGTCTTGCCAGCCCAGTCTCCTTTATGAACTGACTGAAGACGACCCATAGGTCGTCCTTGGTTATATTGTCCGACGACAAAGTATCTCACCTTCAGTAAGAGACTACTATCCTGTACACCTTGTGCCTGCCCGCCGTCGGCGAGTTTCTCTCTATCTCTACTATGTCGCCAGGCTTCCCGCCCAGAAGCCTTATGACGGGGTCATTGACGCTAATACGTGGCAGCTGCCATGGCTTGACACCTAGCTGGGACAGAATCTTGACGGCCTCGTCCAGCGGAAGTATCCTGTGCCTCGGTACAAGGACGTGATTGAGTATCCTCGGGTCAGGCTCCTTAGAGATAGAGGGCAAGCGCTACATCCACCTCTGGCTGGGCGCGTTAGAGGCTGAGGTTATTTAGTTAACTACAAGCTTAACGGCCCCACTACGCAGGGTATGGCGGGCCCGCCGGGATTCGAACCCGGGACATCCGCCCTCGGCGTCCGAGGCCTACGGGTTAAAAGCCCGCCGCTCTGTCCTGGCTGAGCTACGGGCCCCTGTAGAGGAGGGCAGGGGTAGTAATGTTTTTTCCTAGTCCAGTACCTCGACCCCCATGTAGGTGAGCCACTCGGTGAAGACCTTGGCCGCCCTGTCCACGTCAGGGTAGCCAGCCCTCCTAATGACGTCCTTCAGCCTATCCCTTTCGATAGAGTCCCCTCGTAGTGAGCCTAGTATCTCTTTAAAAGGCTCAACGTCATCACTGAGATCCTTTATTAACGCCCTCAGGCTCTTCCCCCTCGCCTTCAGGGCAGTTCTCCCATGCTCGGTTATTTCTAGATCTCCGCCCTCCTCCTTCAGCAGGCCAAGGATCACGGCTGCCTCTACAACATGGGGCAGGAGGTCCATGTCAACGTTTAACATCTCGTCTAGCCTCGATGAGTCGACCTTTCCTCCCATGGAGTTCACGAACCTCACGAGCCCAAGCACCTGGTCGAGGGTTACAGGAGGTAGCACTCTCACCCCGCTATCCCATGCCACGCTGTTGAAGTGGGACTGCTAGGCTTATTAGCTTTACCAAAACTTCTTATGTAGAGAACCACAATGGTTCGCATATACTATGTTGCCCTCCGACCTTATTTAGGCCTACCCCCTTTCTCTACATAGAGGTGAGGAGGCCTGAGCAAGCTCTCGATAATAGTGTTCTCAGGGACCGAGGACAAGCTCATACCCCTTGGAGTCATAGCGCAGGGCGCTGCGGCCATGGGTTACGAGGTCAGGGTCTTCGTCACCGGCTGGGCACTGCTCAGGTTCCTGAAGAACCCTGCTCAGCCCACTTGGCCTAAGGAGTTCGAGCACCTGGTGCCCTCGCTGGCCAAGGGCATGGAGAGCATAAAGGCCCCCAGCTGGGTCGACATGCTTAAGCAGGCCAAGTCCATGGGAGCCAAGGTCTACGCGTGCAGCATGATGGCCCAGGTGATGGGACTGAAGAAGGAGGACTTCAACCCGGAGCTGGTAGATGACGTCGTTGGCGTCGCCACGTTCCTCCAGGAGTCAGAGGGCGGCCAGATGCTGTTCATCTGAAACAGGGTGCGCGTGATGGCAGGGGCTCGCAAGAGGGTCGTCATAGTTGGGGGCGGCGCGGGCGGGCTGATACTCGCCAACTCATTGGCAATCAGGGGCGAGTACGATGTGACGCTACTTAACGACACGCCATACCACTACTACTGGCCCCAGCTGCTTCAGATAGCTTTCAGAGGTGACGAGAGCCAGCTCAGGAGACCTATTGACGGTCTGGTGAGGCGCGGCGTTAACCTAATCATTGACAGGGCTGAGGCGGTTAACCTGAACGAGAGGAAAGTCGTCACGACGAGTGGGAGGGAGCTCAGCTACGACTTTGTGGTGCTGGCGCCAGGCCTTACAATAGACCACAGCGCAATAAAGGGTAACGACAAGCTGGTGGAGCTCTTCGGTGACTTTCACTCGACCCCGGAGAACGCCTGGAAGGTGTACTCAACGATAACGTCCATTAGGAAGGGGGGGTTCGTGGTAGCGGTGGCTGACCCAGGACACAGATGCCCGCCCTCGCCGTACGAGGGGGTCCTTCTGGCTGATGAAGCGCTGAGGCTGCGCGGCGTCAGGAACGACGTAAGTATAACGTTGGCAGTCCCATACCCAAGGCCCTACCCCTCCGAGACGTTTAACGAGGTGCTTGAGCCGATCCTGAAGGAGAGGGGCATCGAGGTCGAGACCTTCTTCACCGTGGACTCCGTTGACCTTGAGGGAAAGAAGCTCATAGCCCTGGAAGGCGGCGAGCTGCAGTTTGACGCTGCAGTCATAGTTCCTATCCACAAGGGGCCGAGGCTCAAGGTGATCCCTGAGGACCTGAAGAACGAGGACGGCTTCATCAAGGCCGACAAGATGATGAACAGGATTGGGAACTTTGACGACGCCTACGCTATCGGTGACGCGTCAACATCGGCCAACGTGAGGACTGGCGTCACGGCCCACCTCCAGGCAAAGGTAGTCGAGAGGAGACTAAGGGGTGAGCCAGCCGTTAACACGGGCAGGACCAACTGCCCAACCGAGCTAGGCTTTGGCCAGGGGACCTTCGTGATCAGCGACTACGGCCACCCACCCGTTAAGCTGCCTCCCAACAGGGTCTTCTACCTCTTAAAGAGGTTGTTCGCTGACACCTACTGGGACGTCCTCAAGCACCCGGAGTTCTGGGACCCCCTGTTTGACAGCTACCTAGAGGCCACAGACCCCGGCAGGCTCTGGCAGATCTTCAAGTGAGGTGATGCCTATGGCCACTGAGGCCGAGAGGCAGGCCGAGGCCCTGCAGAGGCTCCTGGACCTACTGGACGCGTTATATAACGTCTTAAGCGACGAGGAGCTCCTGAGGACGGCGACCAAGCTAATCATGACGCCCGAGCTCTTCTTAGTGCTCGACAGGGCTCCGCAGATCATAGCGGCCCTGGAGAAGCTCAGCAGGCCTGAGGTCCTGGCCAGCGCGGGCGCGTTGGCAGAGGCGCTATCAAGGCTTGACCCCAAGGCCCTGTCCGCTATTGCTGAGGCCCTCTCGAGGCCGCCAGAGGTCCCTAAGTCGTTGTCACAGCTGATCGCGCAGCTCGGCGACCCAGCCGTCCTGAGGGGCCTCTCCATGATGATATCAATCGCTAAGGCCATCGGGTCCAGGTAATTTTAATAAGTTTTTATGTAATTTATTTTCCTTAGTTATAATTACGTAGCCTCAGGTAATTAGGGAAACGTTAGGTTAGCGGAAGGCGCTTCTTTATATATGACTAACTTCCAAACAGGTCTGGTGCCGATTAATGAAGAGAGTAGTTGTACTGGGCGGCGGAGTGGGCGGATATGTAGCCGCGAAGAGGCTTGTGGAGGGGGCCAAGAAGTACGGAGCTGACGTCCAGGTGACCGTCATAGAGAAGGGGCTCTACCACTTCATGCCTCCCCTCTTCTTTGACGTAGCCCTCGGCTACGCGACGCCCGACGACACGCGGGCCCCCGTTCAGAACATGACGAAGTACGGAATAAACGTCGTTGTTGACGAGGCCCAGTCCATAGACGCGGCCAACAGAGCCGTAGTAGGGGCCAAGGGCAAATATCAATATGACTACCTCATCGTCGCGCTCGGCGTTGACAGCGGCTGGAGCGCCTACCCTGGCCTCGACAAGGATGGGGTCCACAACTACGACCTCGACTCAGCCGTGAAGATGAAGGAGGCAGTTAACCAGGTCAAGGACGGCCAGAACGTGACCTTCCTGATACCAGAGCTGCCGTTCAGGTGCGGAATATACCCATACGAGGCCGCCACCGTCCTCTCAGCCTTCTTCAGGGCGAGAAACAGGAAGGTCAGCGTTAGGCTCATAGACCCCATGCCTTCACCGGTCGCCCCTCTCGGCACCTCGATATCCAGGTTCCTGCTGGACCAGCTCCAGCAGCTCGACGTCGAGTACGTCCCAAACTCGAAGTTCAGGGAGGTCGACCCTCAGAAGAAGGCCGTAATAACGGCGGACGGCGAGTACAAGTATGACCTGCTGGTGAAGGTCCCTCCGCCCAGGCTCCCCAAGGCACTGGCCTCAAGCGAGGGCTTCGTGTGGAAGCTGGACCAGAGGTGGACTCCAGTCCTACCTAACACCAGGCACCCGCAGTACGACGACGTTTACCTCGTCGGTGAGCACGCGCTTCCGCCATTAGGCATAGGGCTCGCCGGGGTCTTCGTCGAGTCCCTCGCCATAACTGCCTCGACCAACATACTCGGGGACCTGATGGGGGGCTTCGGCCCTGCCTTCGCGCCAAGCCCTGTCTCATGTGTAGGGTACGCAGGTGAGAAGGGTTGGGCTGGCACCTGCGAGCTGCCCTTCGACGCCTCGAAGGGAACCTATATGATGAAGTGCTACTTCACGGGCGTCTACTCCCTCGGCAGGCTGCTGAAGCAGGCGTTCTACCACGGCTGGATCGACGGCCTGAAGTTCTGAGAGGTGAGCCAAGGTGGCAGGAGAGAGGACGGAGGCCCAGAAGACCGGTACGTCACCACTTATGAGCGAAGTTCCGCCTGAAGTCCAGGCACAGGCCCTTGCCCAGCTGCTCGACGCCATAGCGGCGCTGAAGAGGAGCGGCCTGCTCGGGC
>JBMFIT010000041.1:0-12746 GCA_049974445.1 Acidilobus sp. | reverse complement strand
CTCAAGTACATACTGCCAAAGGAGGACCTCTGTGGATGGCGGGGTGAGAGGGTTGAGCTCTAGCGGCGGGCCCGCACCAAAGTCTTCTCCAACCCCCGGTCCAGCGGCTAAGCCTCAGCCTCCTGCCGGTCAGCCGCCCAAGCCGCCAGCACCGCCATCTCCACCCCAGCCACCAGAGCAGTGGAAGGCAATCGCTGAGAAGCTAAAGGATTTGAACCCAGTCTATGAGCCGTCAAAGGGTTACCTGGATTTCATTGTTAAGCCGGAACATCTTGTAGAGGCCGCTAGGGGGCTTAAGGAGATAGGGTTCGACCACGTGATCTCCGTTGGCGTCGTCGACTACCCGGCAAAGAAGCAGTTCAAGGTTATGTATCACGTGACCAGCTACCTCAATGAAGATCTGTCAAAGCTTGTCGTCGCCCTCTCCACTTACATAAACAGGGACGATCCAAGGGTGCCGAGCCTGACGGGAGTCTGGTTAAGCGCAGAGTTCCTGGAACGGGAAGAGCATGAGATGTTCGGCGTGATATTTGATGGCCACCCAGACCTGAGGCCCCTCCTCCTTACACCTGTTGTAGCTGCCCTCAAGCCCCTACGAAAGGACTTTGTTGTGAGGGAGGAGAGCGACGACATAGAGGCTGACTATGAGGCTTACGTAGCCACGAAGTGGTGGTAGACATGAGTGTCCAAGAAGGAGTTAGTGGTGGCGTCCCACGTCTCCCAGGCATGGAGGTTAGGCCCGTAGAGAAGAGGGTTTACGAGGTTCAGATAGGGCCCGCCCACCCCGGCTCAGGCCACATGAGGATAATAGTTGAGGTGGATGGGGACGTCATGGTCAGGGTTGACCCTGACATAGGGTTCGTCCACAGAACCATGGAGAAGCTCTCCGAAGGCAGGGACTGGATTAAGAACATACCCCTATTTGAGCGTATGGCTATACTTGATGCGTGTAATATCACCCTACCATACGTCGAGGCTGTTGAGAAGCTATTAGACATGGAGCCACCAGAAAGAGCAAAGTACCTTAGAGTGCTTCTCTGCGAGATCAACAGGATTGCTAGTCACCTTTACGGCTTTGGGATATTCGGTGTCTTCCTCGGCCACTCAACCCTTTACATGTGGGCTTTCGGCGATAGGGAGGTGTTCGTAGAGCTCGCCGAACACCTGACAGGCGCAAGGCTAACTCACTCCTACCCCGTCTTTGGCGGGGTGAGACGTGACATACCCGACGACTTCCCTGAAAACGCTAGGAAGGCCGTGAGATACATGAGGATGAGGCTGGATGAGTATGCCAAGATCTTCCTGAACAACCCTAACATAAGGGAGAGGCTGGAAGGAGTTGGCGTCCTTAGCAAGACGAGGGCCGCTGAGCTTGGCGTGGTCGGTCCTAACGCCAGGGCCAGCGGTCTCAAATACGACGTTAGGCTAGTGGAGCCCTATGAGGCCTATGACCAGCTGGACTTTGAAATACCTGTCTACGAGGAAGGTGATTCACTTGCCAGGGCTTGGCAGAGGGTCGAGGAAATAAAGCAGAGCCTGAAAATAATTGAGCAGGCCGTGGAATGGCTCGAAAAGCACCCTAGGGAGGGATTCATGCATGACAAGTTCTGGAAAACTGCTCCTAAGCTCTATAGGGACGTCTTCGAGGGAAAGATAGATTACGCTGGCAAATACAGGATTAAGCTAATGCCTCTCTTCGCCACGCTGAAGGTCCCTGCCGGTAAGGCGTCAGCAAGGGTCGAGGCTGGCAGGGGGGAGATGTTCTACTATGTTGAGAGCGATGGAAAGGATGTGCCCTACAGAGTCAGGGTAGTCTCACCTTCGTTCAGGAACGTGATAGCGTTCAAGTACGTAATGCCAGACCACAGGCTAATGGATCTTCCAGCAATCTATGGCAGCTTTGACTACTTCCCACCTGAGTGGGATAGGTGATAAGAGGTGTCTGTCGCAGGCGCCTTATATGAGATTGGTTGGGGCCTGCTTCATTACATAATATTTTACCCGCCCGTTTATCAGTATGTGATAATCCCCGGCTTCTTAGCAGCCCTCATAGTCGTAATTTTCGTAATATGGTTTGAGCGGAAGGCCGCAGCCAGGGTCCAGATGAGGTATGGTCCCTTGGAGATAAGCCCTAGGACTGGCGGTGCTACTCAGCTCATAGCAGACCTGGTAAGGTACATGCTCCAGGAGATAATAATACCGTCAACAGCTGACTTCCTGCCCTATATATTTGCCCCAAACGTCGCTGTGGTCCTTTCTCTTCTGCCTATGGTTGCTGTTCCCGTTACGTCGATCAGTACATATTGGCCAGTGCCAATGAGTTACAGCCTGCTGATCGCCGTCGCGCTCTCGACCCTTTCGCCCATCTTTATAATAATGCTCTCGTGGGCCAGCAATAATAAGTTCTCAATAGTTGGTGGCGTGAGGGAGAGCTTCATAATCGTGGCCTATGAGCTGATAGCCGTTATAAGCCTGCTTGCCGTCGTCCCGCTGGCTGGCACCTTTAACTTAGTTGATATTGTTAACGACCAACTTGGTGGAAGGTGGCTTGGCCTAATGAACCCTATAGCCCTCCTAACTGCCTTCATCGCGGTACTCATGTCGACGAGCGGGTTCCCATTTGAGATACCTGACTCGGAGAGCGAGGTTGTCGCTGGACCATATACTGAGTACAGTGGCCTCATGTACGGCCTTAACATGGGGGCCGCTTACATTAGGAGGTGGGCCTTCTCGGTGCTGATAGCCATAGTGTTCCTTGGGGGCTGGGCTCCCTACGTACCAGGACCAGGCCTTGTAATGGGTTACCTGGTGCCAAGCCTTATTGTGTCAATTAAGGCGGTGATAGTAATGGCCATAATGAGCTTCCTTAGGGCTGTGTACGGGCGTTACAGGCTTGATCAGGCGCTTAGCCTGGCATGGGAGGTGTTAATCCCCTTGTCGCTGATAGCCTTCGGGATCAGTCTCGCTGAGGCTTACTTCGGGGTGATTCCGTAGGAGGTGATCATGTTGCCTGCTAAGTCTGTCATTAGAAGCGTTCCGCGGGCCACTTTCCTCGGAAGGGTCGTCGTAGGCAACCTCGGAGCCCTCATAGTGGGGGTAAAGTACTTTATAGATCCTAACAGGTTCACGCTGCTTTACCCCCATGAATACATTAAGCTTAGACAGGGTTACAGAGGTTACATCGTCTTAATCTTCGATAAATGCATTAGCTGCGCCTCATGCGCGAGAATATGCCCTGCCAGAGCGATGAAGATGGTCGCGATAAACGTGAAGGACAAGAGGACAGGGCGCGTCATGAAGAAGAAGTATCCTGTTATTAATTACAATAGATGTATATTCTGCGGCTACTGCGTAGACGTGTGTCCTACCGAGGCCCTATACCATGTTCCGTACCATGATATAGTGTACTTTAATATGGCTGACATGATTTTGACCCTTGATGATATCCAGAGAGAGCCAGATTTCATAACTGCAAAGGAGGGGGTCCCCATTAGGTACGTCTTTGATGAGAAGAGAGGGTTGGTCAAGGTTTCAGTTGAAGAGAGTGGTCTGACCGCCTCAGCGCCTCAACAGCCCGGACGGTCTGGGACGCCTCCGAAGGAGGCAAGTGGGCAGACAGGGGGTGAGGTCAAGTGAACGGGACGTCGTTTGACCTACCCCTCTTCGTGGCCGTCATGGGCGCAGCAGCCATGGTCTCTTCATACTTAGTGGTTAAGACTAAGGACCTAGTCTACGCCAGCGTGTCGCTTGCCGTCCTTGGCTCCCTCACGGCAGCTGTCCTCGCCCTACTTGGGCTCGGCGTAGTAGCGGCCTACATAGTCCTGGTCTACGTTGGCGCGGCGGTAATGTTCATAATAATAACGATCAGCATGCTAGGGCCCTCAGGAAGGGAGGAGTATGACACCTTTAAGGGGGTCATATCGGCAACGGTAGTCGGCATGTTTGTCCTTCTGTTGGTTTTCTCGTTGAAGCTCTATGACCTCTACGCAGTTCCAACGTATCTCAGCGTCCAGGTAGCGGCCTCTGAGGCTCTAAGGAGGTACCTGCCTGTCCTGGCACTCATCTTCATAGGGCAGGCCGTCACTGTTGTGGAGGCGATAGCAATAGCTAGAAAGGGTGAGGGACCGTGATGATCGTTGATGAGCTTACTGCCATGATCACCTTCGTCGTGTCCGCCTTGGTTATGGCTATAGGAGCCTATGGCCTTACTGCCTCGAAGAACCTTGTCAGGCAATTGTTATCTGTAGAGGTCATCTTCAATGGGCTTCTCCTGCTCGTCCTGCCCATGTTAATAGGAAGCCCATACGTGGCAACTTACTTTGGCATTGTCGTGGTGGCCGTCGCCTCAGTTGAAGTAATTGTGGTTGTTTCTATTCTCCTGGCCTTTATGAGGGCGTATCGCTCGCTCTCAAGTTCGGATCTTGAGGAGGAGGGGGTCTGACTATGATCTTAGGGTTCCCAATCCTGTGGATATCAGTTGTCCTCCCGATAGCGTTAGGTATAATTGCCTGGCCAATGAGGAGCAGGGCTGGTCTAAATGCCCTCTTCTATCTCACCTCAGCAGCCCTGCTAGTACCGCTTGTTGTCATAATCTACGGTTACTCAGCAGGAGTCCTACAGACTGGCAGCGTCGTTGATCCATTGGTCTTTAACCTCACCAGTTACGGCATAGGCTCGTTTGCGCTCGGTATCGACGGGCTCTCCGCACTGATTGTCATTGGCCTGTCCATAGTAACCTCATTCGTATCGGTCTACAGCATAAAGTACATGGAGAACAGGATAGAGGAAATGGAGAAACATGGAGAGAGGCCGCCTGGGCTTGGGGCCTACCTGCTTCTGTACAACATCTTCGCTGTCACCATGCTGGGGCTTGCCTTATCAACCAACCTCGTTGAGTTCTACGTCTTCCTTGAGGGCAGCTTAATATCATCGTTCTTACTGATAGCGTTCTACGGTTACGGCGACAGACGGAGGATCGCGTTACTTTACTTCGTCTGGACACACGTTGGAGCCGTAGTGTTCCTCACGGGAATTCTTTACCTTGGCATACTGCTTCATGGCTTTAACTACTTGGTGATCATCAACGGCTCGCTCTCATCCATAGGCTCTGTTGACTACCTGGGTGAGGCAGCTACCGTAATAGCTGCCCTGATGATCTTTGGTCTGTTTGTCAAGATGGCCATCTTTGGCGTCCACATGTGGCTCCCGTACGCTCACGCCGAGGCGCCAACGCCAATATCGGCCCTGCTATCACCTAACCTGATCGGGCTAGCGGGGTACGCGATAGCCAGGTTCATGATACCATTATTCCCCTCTCAGATGGCTGATTGGAGGCCCTTCTTCCTCGGGTTGGCCTTTACGACTATAATATATGCAGGCCTTGTCGCGCTAAGGCAAACGGACTACAAGAGGTTCCTGGCCTACTCAAGCATCAGCCAGATGGGCTACATGCTTCTCGGCCTCTCAACACTTAACCCATATGGCATCATGGGCGCCATGTTGATATACTTATCCCATGCCATAGGTAAGGCTGTCCTCTTCATGAGCGCCGGGGTCTTCATAACAGAGCTTGAGGGGCTCAGAGACGTCACGAAGATGGGCGGCCTGGCAAGGAGATACCCCCTTGTCGCGGCTCTTGCCCTTTTCGGCTTCATGAACCTGACAGGACTTCCACCGAGCATAGGGATGTGGAGCGAGATATTCATAGTATTAGGAGTTGTAAACAGCTACCTACTCAGAGGATATGGATACATGTTCGGCATGTCGCTGTTGCTTATTGCGGCGCTGACGGTCACTGCTGCCTACGCGTTCATAACGATGAGAAGGATATTCTACGGCCAGCCTAGGTCGAAGATCGAGGTCCACGAGGTCATCGACGGCTTCAAGCTCTCCATGCTTGCCATTGCGATCTTCGGCGTGGTGTTTTTCTTGGCCATTGACCCCCTGACCTCAGGCCTCTCCTTTGCTGTGTCCCATGTAGTTCTACTTAGCGGCTCGCTCGGGGGTGCGCCGTAAATGACGACAGTTGTGTACGCGTCCTGGTGGGTTTGGTCGTGGATCTGGCTGGCCCCATTTGTTGGGGCTGGGGTCCTCGCACTCCTCTGGCTAGCAGGTGTTAGGAACGAGAAGGCATATGGCCTGATAAGCGTGTTAAGCGTCCTAGCAAGCGCACTGATATCAACCGTCGCGCTTTACTACGTACTGGCCGATCATGAGATAATTTACGCCACAAGTCCCTGGTATTGGGACTCTACCCTTAAGGTGAGAGTTGGGGTATACCTCGACGGCCTAGGAGCGATAATGGCAACCGTGGTTTCATGGCTGAGTTTCCTAATAGACGTATACAGCATTGACTATATGAAGAGTGACTGGGGCGTCCAGAGGTACTTCTTCTTCATATCGTTCTTCGTCGGTAGCATGATGCTCGTGGTGACCGCTAGCAACCTTGTACTTATGTTCATCGGCTGGGAAGGAACCGGGCTGGCCAGCTATGCCCTGATAGGCCACTGGTACACCGACGAAGAGGAGTACTGGGTTGGGGTGCCTAAGTCATATGCCCTCGGCAAGCCCATGTACTTTGAGCCCAGCACGAGCGGCGTCAGGGCCATTCTATTCACAAGGGTTGGCGATATCGGCTTCCTAGTTGGCATGACTGGCCTCTTCACGTTGGTTGGGTCAATGAGCATACCTGCTATAGCGGGTTCTGCCGCCAGCTGGATGGGCCAACTGGCTGCTAAGGACCTGCTCGCGTTGTTCCTCTTCGTCTTCACCCTTGGAGCCCTCTCTAAGAGCGCCCAGTTCCCGTTCTTTGAGTGGCTTGTCACCGCAATGACAGGCCCCACCCCCGTCTCAGCGCTGATACACGCAGCCACGATGGTTAAGGTGGGTGTGTACTACATGCTAAGATTCGCCCCGATATTCTTTGTCGGGGCACTAGCAGCTGCCGCCGCTGGGTACGCGGGTACCGTAGCGCAGGTGCATGAGTACTTCCTCATAGTGGCAAGCCTTGCTGCTGTGACTCTCTTCATGATGGCAACCATGGCAATAGTTAACCATGAGTTTAAGCTGATACTCGCCTTCTCAACGGCTGAGTACTTAGGCTACATGATACTCGCCGTTTCAGCTGGTGGCCTTGCGGTCACAACAGGTAACTACGCCATAATGGCTGATGCCGAGATGGCCGGCCTCGCGATGCTCATAGCCCACGCGGTGTTCAAGGCGGCGCTCTTCCTGGTAGCCGGCTACGCCCTTCACGTGGCGCACAGCAGGTTCATTGATGACATGGGACTCTATTCAAAGTTCATGAAGGTAACTACGGTATCAGCATGGCTTGCTGGCCTCAGCCTGGCAGCCGTGCCACCCTTCGTGGGCTTCTTCGGTAAGGAGCTTGTGCTCACAGATGTAGCAAGAGCTGGCGTCTTCTCGCTCTACGCGCTGGCAGTGCTGGCAGTGTTCTTCACGGCCGCCTACATAACGAGGCTGCTGGTCCGCGTCTTCCACGTACCTCCTCTGAGGGAAGCTCAGAGTGAGGAGCGCACAGGTGAGGCCCCCTTGCTTATGTTAGGTCCCTACTTCATACTTGGGCTGGCGTCGATCATCATTGGGGCCGCTTGGTTTCTGGTCGGTGAGTATGTGTCTCTCGGAATCTACGAGACGCTTGGGATAAGGGCCCTGCCCACCTTCACTGTGCCATTAGATATTATCACCATCACGATCACAGCCCTTGTCATTATTGAAATTGTTCTAGTAGCCTTAGTTTACCTGAGGAGGCACTACCTGGTTGACCTACTTCAGAGGAGCTCGGTACTTAAGGCGCTCCACGACTTCCTCTTCAACAGGTGGTATGTGAACTCCGCTATCTACTACCTGTTCCTGGATTCCTTCGCTGGCCTCTCGTGGCTGCTTAACGTTGTAAACAGAGCCATTGACCTCTTCTACCACCTCGTCCTCCCCAAGGCAGGCGAGCTCGCATCAGCCGGGCTCAGGGCACTCTTCAGGGGCCGCACCGACTACATATTGACCCTCTACCTGTTCATGCTTGTTGTGCTCAGCCTTATAATGGCCCTTGTGTGGAGGTGATGTAGTGTGTGGGAGGAGTCGACGGTTGAGTTCCTGCTTTACCTGACCCTGGCAGCCTCTCTCATAGCGCCTATCACATCGCCCCTGGGAAGGCGGGGCAACATGGCGCCTGTCGTACTGGCTGGCATAGGAGTTGCCTCATTCACTACCTTAGTCAGCGTGCTGCTCTACGCTACCTCGAGGTCCACGATAGCCTTCTACGGAGGCCTTGTCGTGCAGGACTCTTTCACGTCCCTGATGCTACTAGGCGTCTCGCTCGCAGCTATAACGTATATGGTTGCCATAGGCTCTGATGGCCTTAGCTGGACGAGCAGCCCATCGCTCTACAGCCTAATCCCCTTAACGCTGTTCGGCTCCTTTTTCCTAGCTGGGGCCGCAAACCTTCTTGTTATCCTTGCCTCATGGCTGCTAGTCTCCGTTGTCAGCTACGTTGTTATAGCGGCCTCAGATGTCAAGGAGGCCAAGGGTGCTGCCGTAAGGTACATATTCGTCGGTATTGTGGCAACGCTGGTTTTAGTTGCGTCCCTTGCTTTCTATTCAACGGCCTCTGGTTCCTATTCCCTCCAGCTCGCAACCCTGTTCCAGACCTCGGCTGTCGCAAGGGAGGTCATAGCGATATCAGTGCTGCTACTGCTTGCTGCCCTCGGGTTCAAGATTGGCCTCTTCCCATTCCACTGGTGGCTGCCCAGCGTATATGGCAGGGGTGATGGCAGGACTGTCTCGTTCGTCGCGTCCGTGGTTAAGCTGTCATTTATTGCCGTGCTGGCAAGAGTGTTCGTGGTCTCTTCGTTTAACTCGCCCTTAGCTGGCGACGTTGCTCTGACTCTGGCCATGCTTTCGGTAGCGACCATGACCTACGCTAACGTTGCCGCCCTGACTTCAAGGGACCTCCAGGTGATACTGGCCTACAGCTCGATGGCTCAGGTCGGGTATATTATGGCAGCCCTTGCCGCTGCTTCGTACTTCGCCGGTCTTAATGATGAGTACATGGTTAGGCTAGCGCTTTACGCTGTGGCGCTCCAGTCCATCGGCTACGCCCTGGCCAAGGCACCCCTGTTCGCGTTCACGGGCGCCGTCGGAAAGGAGCTGGGAAGGCTGAGAGGGCTGATGGGTTCCAGCCCAGCTAGCGCTATCGCGGCCTCAGTCCTCCTCTTCAGCCTCCTTGGAGTGCCGCCGCTGCTAGGCTTCTGGGGCAAGTTCTACCTGTTCCTGTCAACGGTCGGCTACACCGTCTGGCTCGCCCTAGCCGCGCTCATCAACAGCGGCGTGAGCGCTGTCTATTACATGATAGCCTCTAGGGAGCTCCTCACAAAAGCTCCTGAGCCTCACGTGGTAACACAGACTAAATATGTAATAGCCCTTGTCATAGGCGCTCTTCTGATTGTCCTGCTAGGCCTAGTCGCCCCACTAGTGCTGGGCTCCGTAATATCAATTTACCTCTAAGATAGATATTAGGAAAGGTAGTGCCGCCGCCGGGGTTTGAACCCGGGACCTCCGGATCCCCCAGGCCCCTACGACCTCGGTGTCAGGGCCGTATGAGTCCGGCGCTCTGACCCGCTGAGCTACGGCGGCACCGATTGACCCCTTCCTTTTACCCCTAATAAAAGCTAAGCGTTAACTTTCGAAACCCATTACCCGACTCCGGGAGCGGGTCTGGGACCCGCAATTACTTGGTCGCCTTTATTGGCCGCGTTTAAAATAGTAGAGGTCACCTATGGCAGCTGGGGATGGGGGGAGAAAGGGGGTTAGGGTCATATCATTTAAACTTGACCTTGACACGCTGCTGTTATTAGACACCGTGGCTGTAAAGTCGCGTAAGTATAGAAGCGAGCTGATAAGGGACGCGATAAAGAAGTACCTTGAGGCCATTAATGGATAAAAGTTTTTGGCGCCTGTTTATCAATACACAAAAAGAATATGCAATACTTTTAAAATACAACTAACCCCCTCCTCTAGGACTCAATATGTCAAGGTCTGACCCCCCTGTCTGGACGTATCTAATAGTAGGCCTCATAGTGGGGCTCGTGGCCGGGGCAGGAGTTGGCTACGTTGCCGCGCCTAGGAAGGCTGTTACAGTTACGACCACGGCGACCTCCACTGCGACAACAACTTATACCACAACGACAACTTACACAACAACCCCCTCCCTTACCTCAGCCCCCCTTACGATTGGCGCGGCTGGCACGCTAAAGTTCGCTTTCACTCAACTGCTAAACATCTTCAAGAGCTACTACCCAGGAGTTAGCATCGGCCAACCGCTCTTCGCAGGAAGCGGTGAGGTTGCTCAGAAGGAGGCCACTACACAGGTCTTCAGCGTCGTCGCCTCAGCAGACACGACCACGATACCTAAGGTCCTATTCCCCAACTATGCTAACTATGAGATAGCTTTCGGTGTCACCCAAATGGTTGTCATCGTCGACCTCGAGACCCCAGCTGGTGTAGAGGTTTACAAGTTATGGGAGCAGGCCCAGTCTGAGAAACCTCTCAGCGCTGCGTGGAACCAGACCTGGAGGGAGATATTCCAGATCATAGCACTCAACAGCTCAACTGTCGTTGGGGTCTCCAACCCCTTCACCGACCCCAGCGGCTACCAGGCCCGGTGTGTGCTCAAGCTGGCCGGCCTAGCGTTCTTCAACAACGCCTCCTACCTGTGGAGTGCCGTGTATGGCCACCCATCTAAGTACCAGATGAGGAACACGGAAATTGACCTGCTGACGCTTATGTACGCAAACAACTCGGTTCAATTCGTCCTCTCGGCCTACAAATCGAACGCCCTACCGCAGACTCAGTATTACCAGCAGAAGGGCTTCAATATGACCTACATAACGCTACCGTCCTTAATAAACCTCGGCAATCTGAGCTACGTGAACTTCTACCACAACGTAAACGTTACCTGGACTGAGCTCGGCAAGACTGAGACGTTTGCGTGCAACCCTGTCGTCTACACCATCACGATCCCCTATAGCGCGCCTAACCAGCAGGCCGCCATAGACTTCCTCATGCTCCTGTTCAGCCCGCAGGGACAGCACGTACTCAGCTCGTATGGGATACAGCCAATAGTGCCTGGCGTTGTCTATGGCGACTACAGCGCCTTGCCCGGCGTCCTTAAGCCGTTTACCGTGCCTCTGGCCAACGTGAGTTACCTGTCGTCCATATTTCCGTGAGGCACATGAGGCTTACCCCCACATCGGTCTTTTTCTTGTCCATCGCAATACTTCTTTCCGCAGCCCTCATAGTTTTCTTCATATACCCCCTTGTCATACTGCTGCTCATTGGAGGGAGGGGAATACCGTCCGCACTTAAGGTGCCCAGCTTCACCTTAGCTCTCCTCGTGACGATCATAACTTCATCCGTCGCCGCGGTCGTTTCCGTGGTCCTTGGGACCCCTCTGGCATACCTATTAGCCAGGTTTGACTTCAGGCTGAAGGGTCTCGTCGAGGCTCTTGTCGATATTCCCATCGCAGTCCCCCACATAATAGTTGGCGTAATGATAGTCCTCGCCTTCGCTCAGTACATCGGCCTTGGAGGGATGCTCAGGAGGCTTCACATCAATGTAATAGACACACTCATAGGAGCCTCCATGGCGGTAACCTATGTCTCTGCCACCTATGCTGTCAGAGTCGTCGAAAGCGCGCTGTCGTCCCTTGACCCCGACCTTGAGCTGGTAGCGATGACGTTAGGGGCCTCAAGGCTTAGAACATTCTTCAGTATCGTACTTCCCCGTATTAGGAGGGCTATCACAAGCGGAGCGCTGACTGCCTGGGCAAGGGCAGCTTCAGAGGCCGGCGCCCTCCTGATAGTCGCGTTCCAGGTCTACCTTGGAAGGAACCTCATATATCCTGCCCCCGTCGCTATTTACGAGTCCTACGTCGGCCTTGGGATCCTTGAGGCCGCCCAGTTCTCAGCCGCGATGCTGGTTGTTGTCCTAGCCGTATTTCTGGCGGCAAGGTTCGTGATGCAGAGGGGGAGGGGCCCTGCTTGAGGTAAGGTCGCTCACTGTGAGGCTCAAGGGTTTCACTCTTGGACCCATAGACCTTACTGTCAGGGACGGGGAGTTAGTTCTTGTCTTTGGCCCTAACGGCGCTGGAAAGAGCACTTTGCTGAAGGCTATCATCGGTCTCTATACCCCCCAGTCAGGCTCAATAGTCCTCGACGAGCACGATATCACTACAACCCCTATAGAGTCAAGAGGTGTCGGTTACGTCCCCCAGAACTATGCGCTCTTTGAGCACATGAATGTGAGGGCAAACATAGAGTTTGGCCTCAGGGCAAGGGGAGTAAGAGCCAGCGAGAGGGAGAAGGCAGTTGCCGAGCTGGCCCATCGCCTAGACCTAGTAGGCCTGCTTGATAGGAGACCCAAGGAACTCAGCGCAGGCCAGAGGCAGAGAGTAGCCATAGCTAGGGCCCTGGCCGTTATGCCCAGGGCCCTCCTTCTTGACGAGCCTCTCTCTAATCTCGACCCTGACTCAGCTGAGAGAGCGCTAGACATAATATCAGAGACCACTAGGTCCCTAGGCCTCAAGACTATTTTGGTATCACAGGGTGTCTCGAGGCCCCTAAGGATTGCGGACAGCGTTTACTTCATGAAGACCGGGAAGGTGATCAACCTCGGCTCACCAGCTGAGGCTGTGAGGAGCCCAAGGATCCTCGACGCCGCTATCTATATG
>JBMFIT010000040.1:0-12863 GCA_049974445.1 Acidilobus sp. | reverse complement strand
CTATGGAGAGGGTTCAGACAGATTGTCAACGCCGCGGCATCAGGGGCTATAGCCGCCTATAGCGCTTACACCTACCTGACTGAGAGAGGCCTCGTGAGGAGGCCTGAGGCTGTTAAGGCCTGAAGGTGGAAGTATTTGGAGGTAAGGGCTGAGGAGTCTGAGGTCTATAAGCTACTTGACCAGAGGCTCATTAAGCAGGGCTATCACATTATAGGTAGGCATAGCTCTGTTAAGAAGTGTTACTGGAATCATGCAGCTATAGTTGAGCGCAGGTTCTGCTACAAGGGCAAGTTCTATGGCATTGAGAGCCACAGGTGCATTCAGCTCAGTGTCACAAACCACTGGTGCTGGAACGCCTGCCTACACTGCTGGAGGCTAAGGCCTCAGGACGTGGGGATTCAGTGGAATGAGACCAGGATGCCATTCGCCGACGACCCTGCCTACATAGTTGATCAGGCCATTAAGGAGTACAGGAGGATAATGAGCGGCTACAAGGGCAGACCGGGCGTCAACACAAGGATGTATCAAGAGGCCATGAGCCCTAAGCACGTTGCTATCAGCCTCACGGGAGAAGCAACGCTATATCCAAGGCTTGGCGAGCTGATAAGGGAGTTCCATAAGAGAGGAATAACGACGTTCCTCGTGACCAGAGGGGTAAGGCCTGACGTCCTCGCTAACCTAGAGGAGGAGCCAACACAGATCTACGTCAGCCTTGAGGCATGGGATAAGGATTCCTATAATTACTTCAATAAGCCCCTTGTCCCAAGGGCATGGGAGCTGACCCTTGAAACCCTCGAAACGCTGCCCAGCTTCTCATCGACGACCGTCTACAGAATTACAATCGTTAATGGATTTAACGATAACGAGCGGGCCATGAAGGGCTTTACCGACCTCGTCAGGTTAGGCATGCCGGACTATATAGAGGTCAAGGCGTACATGTACGTTGGCGCAAGCCGGAACAGGCTCCACCTTGAGAACATGCCGAGACACTCCGAGATCAGAGCCGTCGCCGGGAAACTCAGTGAGCTAACGGGTTACCCAGTTGTAAGTGAAAGCGTCCCTAGCAGGGTCGTTCTCCTCTCGAAGCTCGAGAGGCCTATAAGGTATGGGGAGGCCCCAGTGGACTGGAACACGCCAGACATACCCTCACCAGGCGAGTACGAAGGAGAGAACGAGGCCGCCACTGCTTAGAGGTCCCGATGATGAGGCCTCGCATCGCTGCCGAGGTGAAAGGAGCTGATGAAGAGGGGCGCAAGCCCTGAGGGACCTTCCGCTGAGAGGGAGATCGCCAGGGTTGTGGAGAAGTTACTCACGCGTTACTCCTTGTACTTCGATAAGTACGAGGCCCTTAACAGCGATGGAAGGAGGCTGTTGGCGACCGCGTTAAGGTATGCAAGGCGCGCGACCCCTCAGACGAGGGCAAGGCTCAGGGAGGCCCTGAGGGACCCCTCGCTGAAGACCGTGTTGAAGCTGGCGGAGTCCTTGGGCATAAGTGGCTCATCCGTTCAGAACGGCTGGCCTTATAAGCTAGGGCTTCTCTAGAATAGAGATCGATCTCTCGCAGATCTCCCTGGCCTCCTCAGGACGAGCCGTCAGCCCTCCTTCAATTATGAGGGCTCCGCCTATTACCTCTGCGAATTCACCCGTTATTAGGATAGTGAGAACGCATTGGCTCACCTTAATGTGGCAAAGCTCTATGTTGACGTCCTGAGCAGTGAGCCTCTCATCACAGCGTGAAGGAGGTCTAGTGAGCCTAGAGTAGAGATCCACCAGGAATAGGGTTATGTTCCTGCCTCCTGCGGTGTCACGTACTTTGATGACCTGGCCATTGCCTATCCTATTAACCTCAACTAGGCTCATTTAAGTCACTCCGTTATTATTGGCGTCGCTGGGACCAGGTCAGCTCCACAGAAGGGGCACTTGTACTTAAGGGACCTCGCATCTGCGGAGCAGAAGTAAGCGCCATACTTGGCAGCGCACTTAGGGCAAACGTAGATAATCTCTGTCTTCCTGCTGCCGGGCTTCTGCCCGGTTAGATCAAGGAGCCTACCGCAGACCCTACACCTGACGGTAGTCCAGCCTAAGTGCCCCATTGCGTTAATTCCTCTGACCTTACCTATGGTCATAGCCTAGACCTCTGACCCCTGATGCGCATTCAAGCTTAAAACCTATCTTAGCGTCAGAGAGCATGGATCCAAGGTGGGCTTTGTGAAAATCAGCAAGCTCGCTCTGTTTACAATGCTGTTATTCACGGTCACCATAGCAGTTGGCGGCATCGGACTGGCATACTATTACTCCTACAGGTCAGCCCTCGTGTTAATAGCCAAGCCCGCGAAGCTTGGTGATGTCCTGTTAAAGATTTCCTCACTTCAGTACAAGGCCTACGTCTCACCGTCTGGGGACACGTATTATGTCAACATAGTCATTAATGCCACTTCTAACCTCACGAGGATAACCGCTACTAACCCTTATGGTAACGTGATAGGCTCAGTTCTGTTTCATTATAATGCTACGAACATTACCTGGGCCCTGGTAAATTACAGTGGAATTAACGAGAACCTAAGTGGTTCCAACCTCTCAGCGTACGTAAACGAGATACTTACAAGCATTACAACTAACTATAACCCTACGACTGGCACGATTACGGTTAGCTTCTTCCCCGGACTTGGACCGCTGTACGACCTTTACTACTACAGCTCCTATTACGGCATTGACTGGCAAAGCATGCTAGAGGGCCAACCTGGCCCGTCTGCCGTGAGCGTGGGCTACATATTCACACCCGTCAAATTTGATGGCAAGAGTTACGCAGGCGTAACGATGTCAATATCACCGACGTCATCACTATTCGGCACGTTTGGTGCTTACACGTTAAGCGCTACTATGATCAACTTCAAGGGAGCGCCGCTAGCGGTCCAGATAGTGGTGGGGACTGGCGGGCCTAACTACGTTTCCATGTCAGTATTGGGCGCCTCCGCGCCCTAAGGGGTCCTCACTGGCGGGCCCGGGGGGATTTGAACCCCCGACCACCGGCTCCCCTCGCCAAGCACTTAGAGGGCCGGCGCTCCGTCCTGGCTGAGCTACGGGCCCTGATTGACGTTAGTTCCAGGACCTTTTAAAGCTAAAATTCCTCGTCTCCGCCGCGCACAGAATTTTTTAGCCCCGAGCCCATCTGAAGAGCGTCAAGGAGGGCTAAAGTTGCCGGTCAGTACCGAGAGGCTGGTTGACGCGATTAAGAAGGCCATAAGTGTCTCAAAGGGGACAAAATTTGATCAGAGCGTTGAGCTGATAGTAACTCTGAGGGACTTTGACCCAAAGGGACCTGAGGGAAGGTTCAGGGAGGTTGTGTTTCTGCCACATAAACCGCCGAAGGAGCCTGCCATATGTGTCGTGGCCGGAGGAGACCTGCTTCTGGAGGCCAAGAAGCTCGGCGTCAATGCAATATCCAGGGAGGACCTCCAGGCCATGAGAGGTGATAAGAAGAAGGTCAAGTCCGTTGGAAGGCAGTGCGACTGGGTCCTCGTGTCAGCCGACCTCATGGGTCAGGTTGGAAGCGTATTGGGGCCCGCCCTGGGTCCCAGGGGGAAGGTCCCCATAGCGATCCCCCCCAGAGCAGCTCTTGCCGAGCTCGTTGAGAACTACAAGCGCGCTACATGGGTTAGAGTCAGGGGCCAGCCGCAGATAATGACGAGGATAGGGACCGCCTCGATGGGAGTCTCTGAAGTTGCTGAGAACGCCAGTGCCGTGCTTAACGTTATAGAGTCCAGGATGGGGGCACCTAAGATAAATACCGTGTACGTTAAGACAACGATGGGCGTTCCCGTACAGGTGCAAATGAGGTGATAGGGTTGACAGCAATCGTCCAGAGGAAGCGCTTAGGAAGGCCGGTGCCCCCAGAGGAAAAGAAGAGGGCCGTCGCTGAGCTGACTAAGCTGATAAGTGAAAACCGATACATACTCTTCGCTGACCTAGAGAGCCTTCCCGCTAAACAGCTTCACTTCATTAGGAAGGAGCTTAGGGGCAAGGCAATTCTGAAGGTTGTCAAGAAGAGCCTCCTTTACCTAGCCCTTGAAGGCAGGGGGCTTGACCGTAAGGCGATAGAGCCATATCTTAAGCATGGCGTCCTGGTAATAGCCACTAATGAGAACCCCTTCCTATTGGCCTATCAGGTAGATAAGTTAAAGATGCCAGCTCCAGCCAAGCCTGGCGCCAAGGCGACCAAGGACATTGTGATCCCAGAGGGGGACACGGGACTGAGGCCTGGCCCCATAGTTAGCGTGTTCGGCAAGCTTAAGATACCTTATGAAGTAAGGAAGGGCACCATTTACATAAAGAGCGATACGATGGCCGCGAAGGTCGGCGACATAATCTCACCTGAGCTGGCGAGCCTGCTTCAGCAGCTCGGCATTCAGCCAATGGAGATAGGGCTAACAATCGTGGCCGCTTGGGACGGGAAAACGGTGATACCTGGTGACACACTTCACCTCGATATAGAGGGCACCAAGGCTCAGCTGCTCGACGCAGCAAAAGAGGCCGTGGCCTTCGTAATAGGAACTGGCTACTTCGGGCTCCCAGAGGTTGTCTCGATGCTCCTCGGCACGGCAGCTGCCGAGACGCAGATACTCACCAGGAGAGCCGGGCTCGCAATAGACCCCGAGCTGGCCTCAATAGCCCTCGCCCAGGCCACTAGCGAAGCCAATGCGTTAGTCAACGCCTTGGGAGACAAGGCCAAGGAGCTAGGCCTTGAGGCTGCCCATTAAGCGCAGTAGCCCTAGCGTCATGGGTTTCTAAGCGGGAGGCAAGGGCGCGCAACACCTTTATAACTCCCAGCTCGCCCTGAGCCTCCTACGGGGGAAGAGTGATGGCCCAGGAGGGCAAGGCATACGTCCATGCGGCCCTAGCCCTTTACTACGCCGGTTCACAGATAAACGAGGACAACCTGAAAAAGGTTATCGAGGCACTAGGCCTTCAGGTTGACGAGGCAAAGGTCAAGATGTTGGTGGCCTCACTGTCGCAGATCAACCTGGACGAGGTACTCAAGGGCGCGGCTGTGGTTGCCGCCCCCGCGGCGGCTCCCGCGGCGGCTCCAGCCTCGCAGCCAGCCGCTCAGCCTGCGGGCGAGGCAAAGAAGGAGGAAGCTAAGGAGGAGAAGAAGGAGTCAGGTGAAGTTGACATCAGCGAGGGCCTGGCCGGCCTCTTTGGCATGTAACGAGATAGGAGTTACCCCTTTATATTTCTCTCAATTCCTGAATGGCTGGCTGATATGGTGAAGATAGACCCATCAGAGTACAGGCTGAAGGTATTCCAGGGACGGGGATATCAGAGAAAAAGGTGCGCGGTGGGTGGGGACTACTTCTGGACCCTGAACCCGGATTTTGAGACCTGTCAGGACGTCCCTGACACCGACTACTGGTTTGACAAGATACCCTCAGGCCCTCCACTGACTGTGAGGGAGGTGAGGTCCAAGTTCATAGAGTTCTTCAAGGAGAGGGGCCATGAACCTATACCGCCGAGGCCTGTCATTGCTCGTTGGAGGGAGGACCTATACCTCACGATAGCGAGCATAGTGGTCTTCCAGCCGCACGTGACAAGCGGCCTTGTCCCCCCACCCGCTAACCCGCTAGTGATAAGCCAGCCATGCATAAGGCTTGAGGACATAGATAACGTGGGGCTCACGATAGGGAGGCACCTGACGACGTTTGAGATGGCCGCCCATCACGCCTTCAACTACCCTGATAAGCATGTCTACTGGAAGGACGAGACAATCGCTTATGCTAAGGAGTTCTTCACGAAGGAGATAGGGATACCAGAAGACCTGTTAGTGTTTAAGGAGTCCTGGTGGGAGGGAGGAGGAAACGCAGGCCCCTCCTTTGAGGTGACGATCGGAGGCCTAGAGCTGGCCACATTGGTTTTCATGCAGTATAAGGTCATTAATGGGGAGGCTTACGAGGAGCTTCCCCTCAAAATTGTTGACACTGGTTATGGGGTTGAGAGGATAGCGTGGTTTACTCAGAAGACCCCTACCGCGTTCCACGCAATCTATGGCAACCTAGTTGATGAGGTTAGGTCTAGGATAGGATTTCCAAGGCCAGATAACAAGGTTCTCTGGGCGGCCTTCAGAAACGCAGCTAAGCTCAACCCAGACGACCTTAACAGCCTCGAGTCATACTACAGGACCATAGCATCATATCTAGGCGCTGACGTGGAGTCCGTGAGGCCCATACTAGAGCGTGAGGCCAGGCTATATAGTGTCCTTGACCATAGCAAAACAATAACACTAATGCTCGCGGACGGCGTAGTCCCGAGCAACTCAGGGGAGGGGTACCTTGCTAGACTGGTGATTAGGAGGGCCCTGAGGCAGCTGAGGCAGCTCAGCCAGGACTACAGCCTGGCGGACATAGTTGAGAGACAGATCCAGCTGTGGAGGGATGACTTCCCGCAAGTAATAACTAACAGGGACTACATACTTGACGCAGTCATGGTAGAGGAACAGAGGTACAGGGAGCTGCTAACCCGCGGGGAGAGGTTAGTGACTAAGGAGCTCTCTAGAACATTGACCCTCGACGACCTTATCAGACTATACGACAGCCTCGGAGTCCCTCCTGAGATAGTCGCCGAAGTAGCTGCTAAGCGAGGCATCAGGGTCCATGTACCTCAGAACTTCTACTCAATAGTAGCCGCGAGGCACCGCGCGCCAACCAAGGTGAGGGTAGTCGGCGAGTCGGTCGAGCTGCCGCAGGAAGTTATGACGTGGGTTCAGAAGTTTCCGCCGACTGAACTCCTATTCCATAAGGACCCCTACACAAGGACGTTTAGGGCTAGGCTCCTCGGCGCTCTAGGAGAGTACTTCGTGCTGGACTCAACGGCCTTCTACGCTACAGGTGGAGGACAGGTTCACGACACAGGCACTGTCAGGATGTGTCGTGAGAACTACAAGGTAATTGACGTGGTAAAGGTAGGAGGAGTGATAGTTCATAGAGCTGACAGGCCAATAGCTACATCACGGTGTGACGAAGTTGAGGGCGAGATAGACTGGGTCAGGAGGTTCAGGCTGATGAGACATCACACAGCTACACATATTGTTTTAGGTGCTGCCAGGCGGGTGCTTGGCAATCATGTGTGGCAGGCAGGCGCTGAGAAGACCCCTGAGAAGGCCAGGCTTGATATAACTCACCACAGGGGTCTCGGCGAGGCCGAGGTCAGGGAGATCGAGAGACTTGCCAACGAGGTGATTGATGAGAGGAGGCCGGTCAGGCAGTTCCTGCTCGAGAGGAATGAAGCCGAGAGGAAGTACGGGTTCACACTTTACGAGGGAGGGGTCCCAATGGAGAGGAACATAAGGGTTGTCGAGGTTGAAGGGTGGGACGCCGAGGCATGCTTTGGCACACACGTTAACAACACTGGCGAGATAGGGGGCATAAAGATAACCAACGCGGAAAGGATACAGGATGGGATCATAAGGCTTGAGTTCGTGGCTGGCACTAGGGTCTACGAGGAGATGGCCAAGGTTGAGGACCAGCTTAGGAGGGCCGCCTCAGAACTAGGGGTAAACCCGCCTGACATAATCAGTGGCGTCAAGGAGGTCAAGGAGGAAATAGAAGGCCTTAGAGAGGCTGTCAAGAAGTACAGGTTCATGTGGCTCTCTGACGCAGTAGCGAAGCTTAGGTCACAGGTTCCACTAGGAGGCGTCAAGGTTGCGGTGTTAGAGTATCCTGAGCGCGACCTTAAGTCGGCAAGGGAATCTCTGAGGAGAATAACTGATGAGGTTCCAGACTCGCTGGTCCTCTTAGCGGTCAAGGAAAATAAGGGCTACCATTATGAGGTAGGAGTTGGCAAGGAAGCCGCATCACTTGACGTAGGCCAGGTAATAAGGAAACTAATTGATACTGTAGGGGGGCAGGGAGGAGGCAGGGGGACATATGGAAGCTTAGTAACTGGTAGGGGGCCAGAGGAAATAGAAAAGGCCTTACCTGGACTAATCAAGGGGTTAGCCAAAGGGGCATGACCTTGGATAGGTCCTCCTCAAGTTTCCTGTAGAACCTATTCCACCACTCGATTACTTTCTCCTTATGATACATGGCGTCCTCCCAGCCAGGCGTGCTGCTTTCAGCAGCAAGGGAAGCTATCGCGTCCATCACTCTCTTGGATTCCCAAGGGACCGGCGTGGCGTTGGTCTTCGCCTGGTACTCAGCTATGGCCTTGTAGACCTGCAGTCCGTGAGAGTAGGCATCAAGGTCAACACTTAGCATAGACTTGTAGAGACCTCCCAGCATCTCCTCAGCCCATCCGCGGTGGAACCTGCAGAACCCAGCATTTGCGACGGCGTACTCATAAATCGCCCTCCTGAGGGAGACCTGGGCGTAATTCTCCGGGTCCCTGAATGCCGGAGAGTAGTCGGTCCAGTACTTGCCGAGCACGTAGAGGGGGGCCAGTACGCCAGGGCTCCAGTAGTAGTTCGGCGTGAAGTACCCTGAGTCTCCGAACGCCGCATACACTAATAGGTCCTCAAACCTAACCCCAGCGCGTTTGACCCTGTCGGCATAGATGTCGTCAAGTTCCTTGGCAGCGCTCCTCAAGCCCAGGGAAGCAACGAGCTTAAGGACCTTCGGAGCTGAGTCAGAGACTAGGAGCTCAATGATTTTCCTAGCAAGCCTCGCGTTTAGCTTGCTCGTATCTGGCGAGAGTGACTCAGGGTCCATGAAAGGCCTATCGTCAAGGCCTATCTCGTTGGGCTCCAAGAGTTCCCTGTCAATGCACTCGAAGAGCCAGGCTATCATGTGGCCGACCTCTATAGCGTCAAGGCCCACGTTGTCAACTAGGTCAACAAGGGCTGCTGAGTCGTCAACAGTTATAATACCTGATATAGGACCCACGGCGTGAGAGGGCTCGTAATCAAGCTTGACACCCTTGTAGACCTTCTTGCAGACCACAGGGCATGGCTCACCGCAGTTCTTTGAGGCAGGCGTCAGCTTACCTCCATCGAACACCTCGTCCTGGAAGGGCTTCCAGAAGTGATCCATCACCTTGCTATGGACCTCAAGCCTCAGCCCCTTGCTCATATAGGCCTGCGTATAGTTCAGTACTGGTACCAGGTCCTTGTAGTGGGGGTAGTTGACTCCGAAGGTCCCGCCAGTCTTGATTGATGGGTCGAATCTGTACTTGACTGTCTTCTCTGTCATGGCCTGCGTGTAGGGCTTCTTGAACACTCCCTGAGATAACGCGTTAAGTATTGAGACATTTGAGAGGTTGGGGTTCGGTCTCTTATAGGTACCCCCGAACACTATCGCGGCCACGTTGTGTGCCTGTGCCATAACTGAACCTCCGCCGCCCCTAGAAGCCGAGTCTGAGACCTCAGCGATGTTAAGGGTCCTATCGTCAAGGACGTAACTGAATATGCCAGCGAAACGCGTCTTAAAGGCACCAGGGCCCACGACAGCAACGCGTCCCTTGTTCTTCGCCATCACGTCCCTGTACTTATCTATCACGTACTTCGTAAGTGCCTTAGTGCCAGTGAGGCTGGAGTAACCTGCGTATATCTTAAACAGCTCGGCCTCTGGCACGGTCTCCATCTTAACCGATATCGAGCCGTCCGTGGATCCGTACACCTGTATAATGAGGGGCTCGCCGCTCCTGCCGTTGAGCGCTAGGGCGTCAAGGCCAGTCCTGAGGAAAGAGTACCCAGCCCCGCCCATCTCACTAACATGTATCCCCATGCTGACAGGGCTCTTGAAGACAGCTACTATCCTATGACTTCCCACCACGGCCCCTCCAGCAAATGGACCAATGCCGAGAACGAGCGGGTTGCCTGGATCCAGGGGGTCAGCATCGTAAGACTTCAGGTCAAAGTGGACCTTGAGGCCTAGATCTATTATGCCGAATATGTTGGGATCGCTTACCTTTTCTATCTTGAAAGAACGCGTGGTAGCATCGATATAAAGTACTTTGAAGTCCAAGTTTGTTACACCCCTTTTTTGCGCGTTCAATTAATGTGGAAACTGAGAAGTTAAAAATATAAGGTACAGCTTTCAAGTACTGAAAGGAGTCCTATGAAGGCCTCAGAAGTCCTTGAGTACTCAGAGCCTATCTATGTACAGCCATCGATGACAATTGCTGAGGTTGCTAAGCTTATGATAAACATGAGGATTGACTCAGTACTCGTCAAGTCTGGAGGCAAGGTCCTTGGGGTCGTGACCGAGCACGATATAGTTAAGGCCATAGCAGCAGGGCTTTCCCTTAATCAGCCGGTGTCTGACATAATGTCAACGAACATGATAGTGGCCAAGAAGGAGGAGCCCCTCTCCTCGGTCGTCAACAAGATGCTGGAGAACAACGTAAGGCACCTACCCGTAGTCACCGACGATGGGAAGGTGGTAGGCGTCCTTAACATAAAGGACGTGCTCAGGGCCTTCGCCGCGTTCTCATCTTGGCCATAGCCAACGCGCCTTAGTTTTTTAAATCTGTGCCAATCAGTATGGATGGGACTGCCATGCCTCAGGAGAAGGTGATATCGCTCCAGATAGAGGGAGGTGAGGCTAAGCCAGGCCCGCCTCTGGGCCCCACGCTCTCCTCGCTCGGACTTAACGTTAAGCAGGTAGTTGACGAGATAAACCAGAAGACGAAGGACTTTAAGGGCATGACGATACCCATCAAGATAATAGTCAACATGGCCACTAAGTCCTACAGAGTCGAGATAGGGATCCCAACGGTAACAGCGTTACTTCTCAGGGAGGCTGGTTCCTCAGAGCCCAGCGGGGATCCGGAGCACAAGAAAGTAGGCGATATCGGCTTCGAGAGCCTGATAAAGGTCGCGCTAATGGTGAGACCTAAGATGACGGCTAAGACGCTCAAAGCGGCGGTGAAGTCGCTGCTTGGCAGCGCGAGGAGTATCGGTCTAACAGTCAACGGGAGGGACCCAAAGGAGGTCATAAGAGACTTAGACGCAGGCAAGTACGATGAAGTCCTAGCCAGGCATGAGGCTGAGTGGCAGAGAGCTTGATCGACGAGCTGCTTGCAAAGGCGGTAATAGCTCCAGCCATAGTTGATGTCCTCATAACGCTCTTCTCTGCCTTACTAATCAAGGACTTCGCGTCCCTCAGCGCCTCAGTCACGCTGATCATAATACTGGCCTTACTTATTTCATCTGTAGCATTTATGGTATCACTGGTCAGAAGAGGTCTGCACCTTGCACGCGTAAGGTCCCTTATGTTATCTAGATGTGAGGGTGTTGTCAGATACAACTTCAAAAGGGATGTACTCATATGTACTGAACGTCGAGAGAGCTCTCTTAAGGGTCTGTGTTACTCAGCCCAGGAGGGAAGGCTATATTGCGTTGAAGTGAACGGAGTCTCAGCTTCGAGTGACCCGAAGGACTTCTACTGCGTTAGGTTCGATGAAGGCGTCTTTGAGGACAAGGACGACGCCAGCACTTATAGGGGGAGACTTAGGGTGCTTACAGGTGAAGGCGTAGTTGAAGGCATTGGCTCCGTTGTTTTATTAAGATCAAAGAGTCAAGGTCTTAGCTTAGACGCGAACATCTGTTAGAAGTGGCCTAAGATGCTCGGCCTTTGTCCATAGAAAGCATTAAGAGAAGGGTTCTGGTTCTCAAAAGCGGTGCTCCCTTTGCAGATAATGATAACCAACACCCTTGGCAGGAGGAAAGAGACCTTCAGACCTTGGTCGCCGCCACTAGTCGGAATGTACGTGTGCGGACCAACGGTTTATGATTACGTTCACATAGGTCATGCCAGGACGTTTGTAGCGTTTGACGGAGTAAAGAGGTACCTATGGCTAAGGGGGTACTCCGTCACGCACGTCCAGAACATAACTGACATCGATGACAAGATAATAAAAAGGGCGTCAGAGCTAGGGGTGGACTGGAAGCAGGTCGCCGACACTTACGCTAAGGATTACCTTGAGTTGCTGGGCATCCTCAGGGTTAGGGTTGACGTCCACCCGAGGGTGACCGAGCACATAAGCGAGATAATAAAGTTCATAGAGGGCCTTATCGAGAAGGGGTATGCTTACGCAGCTGCCAGCGGCAGTGTCTACTTTGACGTAGATGCTTACCCAGATTATGGGAGGCTGAGCGGAAATCTGTCCAAGACGCTCTGGGATCAAGGCGAAGAGGCTTCGGCCGAGAAAAGGCACCCCTACGACTTCGCGTTGTGGAAGTCTGCTAAACCGGGTGAGCCCTGGTGGGAAAGCCCCTGGGGTAGGGGCAGGCCCGGCTGGCACATAGAATGCAGCGTGATGAGCACCAGGTACATTGGCCCAAAGATAGACATACATGCCGGCGGGTCTGACCTGATATTTCCACACCATGAGAATGAGCGAGCCCAGAGCGAGAGCCTCCTGGGTGACAAGTGGGTCAAGTACTGGCTGCACTCTGGCATGCTGACGATAAGGGGTGAGAAAATGAGCAAGAGTCTAGGCAACATAGTTAGCCTTAGGGACGCTATAAAGGAGTGGGGTCCTGAGACCATAAGAATGTGGGTTCTAACTTCCCACTACAGATCCTCACTCGAGTACTCGGAACAGAGCCTCTCCCAGGCCAAGAGACTCGTCGAGAGATTAAGGGACATAGCGACAGACCTGAGCAGGAGGCTCTCAAAGGAGCAGTACTCCCACTATGTGGGGGACCAAGATCTTCAGTCGATGCTAAAGCTACGCAACATCCACAATGGTTGGCATGAGGCAATGTCTAATGACTTCAACATGAGCGAGGCGGCAGGAGCCCTCTGGGAATTCACGAACGTATACTATAAGGACGTGGCTTCTAAAGACTCAGCAGTCCTTCTAGCCACCGCCTATAAGGTGTTAGTTGACTTCAATAAGGTCTATGCGGTCCTTGACGACATCCTAGAGAG
>JBMFIT010000039.1:0-13232 GCA_049974445.1 Acidilobus sp. | reverse complement strand
ACGGAGAACGTGGTTGCGTACCCCCACGTGAGGCCCAGCTGGGACCTGTAGGGGCCAAGGAGGAGCAGAGGGAGACCAATGACTACCAGGTCTATGATCGCGTTGACGTATGTCCAGCCAGACCAGTATATGAACAGGGCAGCGACGATGAACGAGACCGGGTAGACAACGAACCAGGCAGGCGGCCTGTAGGGCCTCCTTAGGTCAGGAGCCAACCTCTTCAGGGCGTGGTTCGTGATGCCGGCTGTCAGGTAGTTGTAGACTGTTGCCACGGCGCTCAACGTCATAATCTGATACCAGGTCGGGAACGGGACGAGGAACGCGATAGCAATGATTGTCGAAGCGACCAGGGCCACCCACGGCGTCCTGAAGACCTTATGGATGCCGCTGAAGAACCTTGGTATGTAGCCAACCCTTGACATGCCATACATGTTCCTCGCGCTGGTGCCCACGTAAACGCCAAGGGTACCAGCCGGCGATATTATGGCGTCAATTAGCAGGAGGACAGCGAAGCCTATAAGTATCGGTATCCCAGTCGCTGTAAGCTCTGAGTAGAATGGATGTGCTGACCAGGAGCTGCTCGCCAAGGCAGACCAGTTCCCGAAGCTGACGTTTGCGTTAGTCCAGTTCACTCCCCCTATGAATGCGAGCTGGAGGAGGACGTAGACAGCTATGGTGACGAGGATAGCAAGTATTGAGCCCAGTGGAACGTCCCTCTGTGGGTTCTTCGCCTCACCAGCGTACTCAAGCCCCTGCCTGAAGCCCTCGTAAGCGTACACTATGCCCGTCGTAATCATGCCGCTGAAGACCGCGGCGGTGCCGTAGGGGAAGAAGCCCCCTGGCACCTTGACCACGTTTAATGGCCTGAAGTAAAGCGCGAGCAATAGGATAAACGTGAGCGTTGGAATTATCAGCTTCCAGGCGGTTATTAGCCTGTTGAACCAGCCGTAGACGTGAACGCCCACTAGCTGGATTGCGAAGAACAATAGCACCAGGCCTGCAGCGACAAGGACGCCCAGGGGGGTGAGCACGCCAAGCTGTGAGTTCCAAGCCCAGGGCAAGTAAGCGCTGGCGTATTCCACGATGGCGACCGCCTCAGTAGTGACCGTGGTGACTGCGCCAATGAAGTAGGCCCACGCCAGAAGGTAGTTGCTTATGGTGCCGTGAGTATAGTGGTTGTACCTTGCGAGCGAGCCGCTGAAGGGGAAGACCCCTCCCAGCTCTGCGAACGAGAACACCATGAGTATAAAGAATATCCCGGCTATAATCCAGGATAAGATGGCGGCAGGGCCCATAACTCCTACGGCGCCAAGAGCGCTGAAGAGCCAGGCGGAGCCAATCATGCCGGTTATTCCGAGCATAAAGACGTCAAGGACTGTGAGGGCCTTCTGAGGGTCACCTGGCCCTCAGGGTCTCCTTTACTATCCCGCGCAATAATAATCACCTTCAGGCCTACGATGGGAACGCTTTAAATGCGTTCATGGAATTAAAGGGGCCCCTAGTTAAGTCAGGTCTTAAAGGCCGCCATTATACAGGCTCCTCGCAGAGATTTTACTGCCCATCGGCCAGCCTTTGAGGCGAAGGGTCTTGGTCTTCCCGTTTAAGAGCGTTGAGGACTTCAAGGTAGATCTCACGCCCGAGCATGAGCTGTTCAGGAAGGCCGTCAGGGAGTTCGTGGAGAAGAACGTAATGCCCAGGTGGAGGGAGATTGAGGAGACTAACAGGGTACCACCAGAGATAATCAAGGCAATGGCGGAGCAGGGTCTGACAGGAGTAGGTATTCCCGAGGAGTACGGCGGACAGGGAGGAGGTCAGCTGATTACAGCAATAGCCATGGAGGAGATCTCCAGGGCCGTCCCCTCGCTAGCTGTTGCCATTGGCGTCAACCACCTCTTCGCCATTCCTGTGCTTAAGTTTGGGGCAGAGGACCTGAGGAAGAGGTACGTCAGGCCCATAGCCCTTGGCGAGAAGAGGGGCGCCCACGCAAACACGGAGCCCAGCGGGGGAAGCGACGTTGCCGGCATACAGAGTCAGGCCAGGAAGGAGAACGACCACTACGTGGTAACAGGAAGGAAGGTCTTCATAAGCGCCGCTGGTGAGGCCGACTACCTCCTCGTGTCAGCCAGGACAAGCCCGCCCCAGCCTGGCAAGAGGTGGTGGGGGATTACGACCTTCGTTGTTGAGAAGGACTGGCCCGGGGTCAAGATAGGCCAGCAGTTCAGGGTAATTGGCATGCGTGGCGAGCAGCCTTACGAGGTAGTCCTTGACAACGTTAAGGTCCCGGCCGAGAACGTGGTTGGGAAGGAGAACGAGGGGTTCAAGGTCGTAGTGACAACATACGATCACACCAGGATAGGCATAGCCGCCCAGGCCGTCGGGATAGCTCAGGCCACCTTCGAGAGGGCCCTGAACTACGCCCTCCAACGCGAGCTGTTTGGGCAGAGGATGATAGAGTTCGAGATGGTAGTTGAGAAGCTTGCTGATATGTACGTCAAGCTTGAGGCATCGAGGCTCCTGACCTACTGGGCCGCATCGCTGGCAGACGCTGGCAGGTCCGAGTTCGTCATAGCTGCCAGCCTAGCCAAGACATTCGCCACCGAGAGCGCCGAGTGGATCGCAAGGCAGGCAGTTCAGATCCACGGTGGCTACGGGGTCGACTTCGAGACCGGCATAGAGAGGTACCTGAGGGACGCCATAATAACCACTATCTACGAGGGCACAAATGAGATACAGAGGCTGACCATAATAAGGGAGCTCGTCAGGCAAGTCCTCGGCATCAGGTAGCCTCCCTTGAGCCCCTGAGCGAGAGTACCTGCCTGAGCACCTTTGTGGGGACCTTAAGAACCTCCGAGGCTATCTTCGCAACGTACTCGTCGCTCGGAAGGGTCTCCTTTCCCCTCCCCAGCTGGATTGCCATGGCATGTTTGAACGCCTCCTTGGTAACCCTGTCCCTGGCCTCCCCCTGCTCAATGGCCAGGGCGACCCTGAATGCCGCATAGAACCTCAGGAACCTGTTAACGTCCTCAGCCCTCTCGGGGAAGGCTGCTGAGAGGGCGTCGCTCAGCCTCTTCATGAGGTCATCACCAGCGAAGCCGAAGTATATCTTTGTTAGGGCCATTCTCAGGAGCCTGGCTACTATGTTTCCATCCACCTCGCCCAAAAGCGCGAGTACCTTGTCCTTGGCCTTTGTTGGCTCCTCGCCTAGGAGGGCATCTATTGAGCTCTCTATCTTAGACTCCATAGGGAAGACTGCGTCGAAGATCTCCGGGTACTGCTCATCGAGCCCCATTCCATACTTACCTACGATATAGAGGCTTGTGAGCTCCTTATCGTAGAGGTCCGTGGGCTCCACCGAGCCCTTTATTGGTGAGATAGATAGCCTTAAGTACTCGGCCTTAAGGGCCTCCATGGCCTTCTCTCTCGTCACATTCTCCCCTGACTCCCATGAGGATATGAGCTCGTTCCAGACCCCAACCAGGGCCTCGGCCCTGAACTTAGCGCTCTTGCTTGACGTGCTCTCCCCCCTTCTTGAGGGGCGAAAGGAGTAAAATAGCCCTATAGGCCATTGACTACATTGGCTTGGGCAGGGCCTGGAGGCCTAAGGGCGAGGCCATAAGGTGTGGACGTCCTGATGATTGCCTTAAGGCATGCGCAGAGGGCAAGGTCATAGTCCTGAGTGCAGAGGGTCTACTGAAGATAGCTGATAAGCTTCCAAGGAACTGTGTAGCCCTAGTGGAGGCGGGCTAGCGTGGGCCTACTCGACGACGCAATTGACGAGATAGCCATCAACAGGAGGCTAAGGCTGACCTGGTACCTGCTGATAGTGGTTTTCGGTCTGTCGGCCGCCTTTGTGGTGGCCTTCTACAAGGATATAATGTCAACCGCCCTCGGTCAATACTTCGTCAACCAGACCCAGCAGATCAGGCAGATAGCTAGCTACGTAAACGTTTCAACCGGGACCTACGCATTCCTGCCGGCCATAATATTTGCCAAGAACTCTCTGACTGACGTCCTCGTCTATGCCCTCCTCGTGACCCTTGTGTTCCCAATCATAGTGTTAATCTTCAATGGCGGGCTTGTAGGCTTTGTGAGCGTGCTGACACTGCCCGAGCATGGGAACTCGCTTGTAATATTTTACCTCCTAGCCCCTCATGGGGTCATCGAGATACCGGCGTTCGCCCTGACCGCCGCCTCTATGTCCCTCCTCAGAAAGGGCGTCGGCAGCATGTACTCGAAGGGCTTCGGGCTGCTCGCCCTATCGGTCTTCATGCTGATAGTGGCAGCCATAGTAGAGTCAACCCTTACCCCAGCTGCCGGCGCTCTGGTAGGGCTGCTGACCAACACCGCTCCGTAAAGGGGGGAGACTTGTCAGTCCTGCAGCCCCTCCTGCTTACGTTAATCCTCATAACCAATGGTGGCTCTGTCACCCTTCACAACGGTACCCTAGCCCTTCCCAAGGGCCCTGTGATCATCACCCTTGGCAGCGGCCTAGGGGTAGCGGAATTCAACTCAACAGCCAGTACATGGTACTTCAACATAACTAAGATCGGTCGAACCGTTGCCGTCATAGGGACCTCAGGGGTTAGGGCGAGCCTGATAGGTGTATGGGTCTCCCCCTTTGCTAATGGCCTCATGGCCTCAGTTGAGCTCTGCGCTAACTCGTCATCGCCCCCGGCCCAGGTTTACTTATGGCAGGGCACCACGGAGGTTAAGGGGGTTCCCGGCGCCAACTTGCTAGTCAATTTCTCAAGGTCAAGCTGTGGGGAGAGGCTTCTGATAAGGGGGAACTCGACGGAGCTCTCCTACCTAACGTACTTCACGGAGTACTCCTGGACCACGTTCGAGGTGACCGGGGGTAACTGGTCAGTCGTGGTGACGCTGGGTGAGGCATCCCAATCAGCGTCATCCGCGCCCCCTCCAGCGGCCCTCACGACCCCATACGGCTTTGGAGAGGGAGCCTGGAGTTCCATGACTTACGTTCCATTAATAATCTCGGGTGTTGCCCTAGCCATTGCGCTGGTGTCAGAGATTGCCGGTAGACGAGGCGACTAGGGCGCTCAGGGAGGGCAAACCGGTTCTGATTTACGACTCAGCGTCAAGGGAGTCAGAGGTAGACCTTGTATATCATGCTTCCTCGGCGACCCCTGACGTGATATACTCACTCAGGACGAGGGCGGGGGGACTGATATGCTTCGCCACCAGGTGGTCAATAGCAAAGGGGCTGGGCCTTGTGTGGGGGGACGACCTGATCGCCTCGGTTCCTGACCTAAGGCCGCTGGCCGTGAGGAGGCTTGGCTACGGTGACAGGCCGGCGTTCACGATATGGGTTAACCACATATCCGTCAGGACTGGGATCAGCGATGAAGACCGATCGAAGACCGTGAGGGAGCTCCACCGCGTCGTATCTAGGTATCTCAAGGGAGATGCTGATGGGGCAAGGAGAAAGTTCCAGGAGGAGTTCCAGGCTCCTGGGCACGTTCCTGTGCTGGCATCCAGGGGCCTGAGGCAGAGGAGAGGGCACACGGAGCTCAGCATAGCCCTCTCCTCCCTGGCCGGCCTCGAGCCTACGGTGGTTTTTGCTGAGATGTTGGACTACGGCAGGTCCCTAAGCCTAGATAAGGCCTTCGGAGTTTCAAAGGCCTGGGGCGTGCCACTAGTAAGCGGGGATGAGATAATTGAGGCCTGCAGAGAGCACGAGATGTGTTGGAGTGATTGACACTACGTTCTCGAGGGTTGACATGGGATCGATTGCCGAGGAGACCCTCAGGGAGCTGCTCCCGGAGTACAGGGTCATGAGGTACACAGTCCCTGGAATTAAGGACATACCAGGCGCAGCCAGGAGGATGCTCGACATGGGGTGTGATGGCCTGATTACGCTCGGCTGGGTGGGCCCAGCAGAGGTCGATAAGTTCAGCTATCTAGCCATGAGCGTCGGCCTCATAGTCCTACAGGTCCTGACGGGCAAGATAATCATTGACGTTACAGTACACGAGGACGAGGCCTCGACTCCGAGCGAGCTGAAAGGGATAGCCATAAACAGAGCGAGGGCCCACGCTGAGAACCTGGCAAAGCTGCTTAGGGGAGGCCTCGAGGCCCTCAGGCCTTTGGCCGGCAAGGGCGTTAGGCAGGGGAGGCCTAACGTCGGGCCAATAGGGTGATAGCCTATCCACTCCATTTTGCGTGGTTGAGGCGTTACTGGTGCTCCAGCCTCCTCAGGCCTGTGTACCTAATTATTAGCGACGTGAGCCTGCTTACAGAGTAATAGGTGTGATGAGTTCTCGTCTCCGCCTTGGGCTTCGCCTTCCTTTCCCATGACTTAAGGACCTTCTCCTTGACCTTGACTACGAGGCCCGCGTCAGCGAGCCTGTCCATTAACTCGGCGGTCCTGCTAGGGGTCTCACCGAGCACCTTAGCTAAGACTCCAGCGTGCTCGTTGCCAACCCTGTCCAGGAAAAGCAGCAGCTCAAGCGCCTTTGGGTGACCCGATAGCCCCTCGAAGTATTGCGACAGCGAGGAGGGGTCCCTGCTGAGGAGCCTCACTATAGTTTCGCCCTGCTCGCTCAGCTCATAATATGTGTGATGCTTCCTGACCTCGTCAGAGAGCTTGAACCTGGCCTCCGACCTCTTTATTGAAGAGCCCCCGACCCTTCGTCTGACAAGACCCATGCCCTCAAGCCTGTCCAGCTCGTTAACTATGGCCCCTACTGGGACCTTAACGTTCCTTGATATAGACCCCGCGTAGTCAACGCTGGCCCTCTTCAGGTGTAGGAGAATGTACAGTTCCAGTGGCGACAGCCTGCTAAGCTCGTCGGCCCCCCCTTCCTTGTCGCCCAAGCGGCCTCCCAGCTAAATTAGCCTGGGGCTCAGAATAAGTTTGGGCCTTGAAGGTCTACGTAGGCACGTCAGGGTGGCTCTACGACTGGAACGAGGGCGGCGACCTCAGGTGGTACGTGGAGCACAGCGGCCTAAACTCAGTTGAGCTCAATGCCTCATTCTATAGGTTCCCGTTCCCGGGCCAGGTGAAGGGCTGGGCGAGAGTTGGGGCCAGGCTCCGCTGGGCTGTGAAGGTTCACAGGTCGGTCACCCACGTCCACAGGCTTAACGAGAGAGGCCTTGAGGCGCTCTCGAGGTTCCTCAGGCTCTTTGAGCCCATGAAGGTCCTGGTAGACTTCTACCTAGTGCAGATGCCTCCAACGTTCTCAAGGACCGACGAGAACCTGGAGAGGCTGAGGGGCCTCGCCAGGGCAGGAGGTACTGGCGTTAGGTTCGCAGTCGAGTTCAGGCACGAGTCCTGGTTCTCCAGGGAAGCCGCAGAGGAGGTCACCAGGCTGGGGCTGGTAATGGTCTCAATAGACGCCCCAATTGGAACGTACGTCTTCAGCAGCGGGGGCACGGTTTACCTGAGGATGCATGGAAGGACCGCGTGGTACGCCCATGAGTACAGTAAGGAGGAGCTTGACGAGGTGGTGAGGGGGGTGCTTGGCCTTTCACCTAGCGAAGTTTACGTGTTCTTCAACAATGACCACTGGATGCTTGAGAACGCCAGGTACGCCCTTGAGAGATTTAGGTCCCTTGCTGGCGTGTGAGCCCCAGCAGTTCATCACTGTAGACCGAAACCCCGTTCTCGCTTACATATGCCCCACAGAAGGGGCAGTGGGAGCCCCTCATGGCGCGGCCGCAGATTGGACAGGCGTTGGCCCCACTTGCCCTTGGCGGCAGGGGAGCCCCGAGCTCAAGCCTTCTCCTGAGCAGGTAAGCGTGGGCCCTTGATGGCAGGATTATGTTGAGGGAGCGGGAAAGAGCCAGGGACTCATTAATACCAATCCTACCTCTCAGCGCGCTGAGCAGGAGCTCAACGCCGCTGCCCCTAGTAATGGGGTCCTTTGGCCTCCAGGCCACCATGTCAAGGCCATGCACGGCGAGCGCTAGCCTGAGCAGGAACTTGCCGTACGGGCGGCCATTAAGACTCCTGACCGAGCAGGAGTCCAATGACCTAGCCGCGATCTCCTTGGCCCTCTGCGAGTACAGGGGTAACACGACTCTCAGGCCGAGATGGGCTCCCATGGGCGCTGAGTTGAAGAAGGCGTGGTCAACAACCCTCTTGAGCCAGTCCCTGAGCTCATCGATACCCTTTCCGAGCAGGAAGTCGTAGCCTATGAAGAGCTCGTCACCACCGTCTCCCGTGGCGACGCACTTACAACCAAGCTCCTTCGCCTTGCTGAGACCCGCGCACACCGCCGAGGCTGAAATCACCTCAATGGGGTCTATGGTCTCCATTGCGACGAGGGCCTCGTCGACGCACCTCAGGGACTTCTCCTCACTTGACCTCACGAATGAGATGCTAAGGCCTAGCTGTTGTGCTACGTGGCTGGCGTAGACCTCGTCCCTAGCGCCCCTGTAGAGAACCGTTATGAGCCTAGGCCTCAGTCCAGCCATAACCGCTGAGAGGGCAACGAGGCTAGTGTCAATTCCGCCGCTGAAGAGTATGCAGTCACAGCCGTTAGATCGCAACTCATCCCCAACAACCTTAAGTAGCTCGTCAGCAAGCTCTAGGCACTGGTCACCCAAGCGGAGCCCTGGGCCACCTAGCTGGGGCAATTAAATGACCCCCATTAGATGTAGGCTATGATCAAGGCTGACATCGATACTGATAGCGCTCCCACAGCTATGGAGACCCTTATCGCGCGTTTTATCTCATCAGGGCCAGGGAGGACGTAATTGGCCTGACAGAGAGTATACGATCCCCTCTTCTCTAGGACCACATTAAGCGCACCGGCGATGGCCGACATGGGGTTGCCGGCGTTTCGGCTCTCGGTCAACCCCCTGCATGCTAGCCATGACCTCAGAGACCCCCTGATCTTACCCCCGCCCAGGGGTGCTAGAAGAGCGATCAAGATCGCGGCAAGCCTGGCCGGCAAGAAGTTCACTACGGTATCAGCCCACGCGCTCACGAATCCCGCCTTAAGGTGGTCAGGGTCCTTAAACCCCAGCGCCCCATCAAGCGTGTTCACTGTCCTCTGTGCCAGGGCGCCTAGGGGGCCTAGGAGGGAGAGCCAGAAGAGGGGGGATATGAAGCCGTCGACCAGGCCCTCGGCTAAGGACTCGATGGCAGCCGAGGCGACGTGACCTGGGTCTTCGGGGGCTAGGTCCCTCCTGACGATGTTCTGCGCCCACCTCTTAGCCTCAGCGAGGTCACCAGCCCCCAGGGACCTCCTTACGTTATCGACTATGTCAATAAGGAGCCTTAGCGACAGGGAGATCTTCACAATGTAGGCAGCCACGAGAATCCAGGCTATAGGGCTGAGCGACCAGGCCAAGTAGAGGGCTATCCCGTAGACGCTTAGATGGGAAAACATGACGGCAGCCCAAATCGCGGCCCCCTTCAGCCTTGATGCCCTTGGCCTGAACAACCTCTGGGCAATCATAAATGAGGTGTGCACGGGGTGTACCTTTAGGAGAACGCCTTTGTGGTAGGGGTAGATCCCGTCTAATGCTAGCCCGAGGGCGAGGGCCGAAAGGACATATAGAGGGCCTGGGTACAGGAACGCCGGGATTAACCACAAGCCGCCGTCACCAGGAGGGCCAGGGCCTCTGTCGACTCTATCGAGAGCCCTAACACGTCCCCATTGACGAAGCCGAGCCTCCTGTCGGAGTCAAGGGCTACTATGATTGAAGCCGTTAACCCTATGAGCTCAAGTAGGGCCTTAACGTTCAAAGCCGAGAGAAAGCCCAATATAAGGCCTGTCACGGCGATGTTAGCGACTATACTCCGTGAGGTCCTGACAGCACCGACTATAGGCCTGGCCATGCCCTCATAGGGCTCAGCCTTGCCAAGGAGAGCCGCGATATAAGCCCCCTCAAGCCCGATTACATAGGATGCGACTATAAGCAGCGGGTGGGAGGCCAGGTAATAAAGGGCCGACAACTTGGTCAGGAGGACGGCAACGACGGCCGTTACGCCAAATGCCCCCCTCCTGGGATCCTTCAATACATCGAGAGCCTCCCCCCCTCTCCTCCTCGAGCCAAGCACGTCCCCATAGTCGGCAGTGCCGTCCAAGTGCATTGCCCCGGTGATGATTATGTGGGCCAGAAGCATGACAGAGGCCGCAAGCAGGGGTTCCTGCCTTAGGGCGAAGCCAAGGCCTCCCACCACTGAGCCCTCAATAAGGCCAATGATTGGGACGGCGTAAAATGACCTGGCGGCACCCTCACCTGACCCCTTAGCAGGTATGATTGTAAGGAGCGAGAGCAGGTCCTTCAGCCCCGTGGCCCTAGCACCTCCCTCAGCGCCCTCAGCAAGACCTCGTTGTCGCCAGGGAGCCTTACGGAGACCCTCGAGAAGCTTGGGCCTAGCCCGTAGAATGAGGAACAGTCCCTAACGTTAACGCCGCGCTTGCGGAGGGCCTCGAGGAAGGGGGGGTTAGGCAAGCGATCATGTTTAAGCAGCACAAATGGGGCGCTGGACTCGTAGGCCACTATCCCAAGGAGCCTGGTGGATTCAAGGAGCTTCCTGACCCCCTCGCTCGCTACCTCGGCCCCTCTCTTAACGTGCAGCCTTGCCTCCTGAGACTGAAGGAAGCGGGAGAACGAACAGGCCGTTATGGAGTCCACGGGCCACGCCTGAGCGGCGGAAGCAACCCTCTCTAAAGCCCCCCTGTTAAGCGTTATGATAGCCCCAAGCCTCAGCCCCGGAGTTGAAAATGCCTTCGTTAGTGACCTAACCACGATAAGGTCATCCCTCGGGTGAAGCGGGCGCCCTGAAGAGAGCTCAACGAAGGCCTCGTCAACTACAAGCGTGGCGTCACGTGGCAGCCTTGACGAGAGCTCGTCAATTACATTAACAGGGACAAGGTGACCTGTGGGGTTGTTAGGCCTTGACAAGATGACGACAGAGGGCCTGGGAGCCAATAGGACCTCAGAGACTACGTCATCGATGTTCAGCCTAAAGGTCAGCCCCACTTCGCTTAGCAGCGGTCTTCTTAGCACAAGGCCTAAACCCACCGCCATGAGCTCATGGTCACCAAAGTTCGGCTCAACTACTACTAAGGACCTGGCCCCTAGGGCTAGTGGGATGAGGTTCAATGCCTCAGCAGCCCCGTTAAGCGGAAGGATTGACCCTGGGTCAGAGCCGATGAACTCAGCTAAGGCATCGTAAAGACCCCTGTACAGCGAGGTCGGATAGGACTTGTAGGCGCCCTCCCTGACGCACCTGTACACCTCTTCCACTAAGCCCTCAGGTGGTCCAAGGGGGTTCGAGGGGGAGCTGAAGTCGATAGCCCCGGGGGGCGGCCAGCCCCCATGGATCCTACTGATGAGGCTAGCACCGCTCAACAGCGTCATCGTAGTCGCCCTCGGTGTTAACGTTTATGAGCCCCCAGTTGACGTCAAGGTCAGCCCAGCACTCAATGCGGTCGTCCTTGAAGACGGATATGCCCACATACCTTCCGCTGTCCCTGACCGTGACGACGGGTTGGGGGATATCAAGGGATCTCCTCAGTAGAGTTCTCAACATAACTGAGGAGAGCCCAACGACGTCCGCGGGGAGCACCAACAAGGGCCTCTGCCTGACGGCCCCCAGCAGGAGTCCGAGGTCATGCTCGTAACCTGTCCCGCTAGTCACTATATATGCGACGTTGGGGGGTGGGTTAACGGAGCAGATGTATTGGGACGTGGCAGGGCTTAGGGCGATCAGAACTCTCCTTGATACCTCAGATGCTGGCTGAAGCACATGTTCGACTAGGGCCCTTCCACAGATCTTCGTGAACGGCTTTGAAGGACCCCAGAGCCTCGAGCCAAGCCCGCCGGCCATTATGAGTGCGGCCTCAAAGAGCTCGTCAGCCACCCTCCCTCCCCCCTAGGAGGCTGTCGTAGACCCTCGAGAGCGCGGAGGCTACCAGCGCGGCTGCTATGTCGTCCTCAAACATGGGGAGCCCGGCCAACTTGAGGCCAAGCCCTCGCTTGAGCGTGTCAGCCCAGTAGGTCGCGGTTAGCGCCTTGAACCCGTTCAGGTAAAGGCTCAACGCCGTGGCGAGTAGCTCGTCCGCTATCACCCTCTTTGTGTCCTGTTCGAACTCCTCTCTGCCTAGCTGTGGTATCAGGCCGGCGCCGCCAATTATGTCAAGCTCCCTGGCTGCCACAAGGAACGTCCATACGTTGGGGTCGGCCAGGAAGGACTGAAGCGTTGACCTAACTAGGTTCCGTACAGCGTCCTCGGTTGCCCCTGGAACTGGGGCCGACCTGTAGAGGGCGTCCGCGTCTGAGACCAGGTCGTCTAAGGTCATACCAATAGCGGACGAGAGCCACTCGTTGAAGTCCCTGCTGACGGAAGTTATGGCCCTGTAGGTGAGGCTTGCCACCCTCCCCCCGACGGTGGTCGAGGGGCCTGCCCACAGGTACCCCTTCTCGTCATAAAATGACGCGACGGCCAGGGCGTCGCTGACCGTTCCAGTGGCCCTCCCGTCGCACCTGAGCAGCAGGTCAGCCGCAGCTGCGGCCTTTGCCTCGGCTACTGTCCTCAAAAGGTCAAGCTGGGCCTGGATGGTTAACTTGTCTGGAACCCAGGCGACAACATTAATGGTCGAGCCCTTGTAGGGCATGTGGAGCGCCCTCATGGCCGGGCAGGCCGGGTTACTTAGACCGACAGTTGCCACTACACCATACTCTCCATCCTCAAGATGTACGTACTTGCTTACGTCCGCGGCCGTTAGCATCACGGGATCCTCAGGCTCAAGGCCGAGCTCAGCCCTAATCGAGTCCTTAAGCTCCTCAGGCTTTGACAGGTCGTGGCTCTCGTCAACATGATATACGGCAACTCTAGAAGCCACGGTGAGACCCTTGACGTGGGCAGTCGTGGCTATGTGCCTTGGGGTCTCAAAGTCTATGATTAAAGCCCTGTCAGTCGAGCTAAGCCTTACCAAGCCTCAACAGCCTCCCGTACTCCTGGTAGACCGCCTCCTTCAGTGAGTTGTAGTCGAACCCGAGCATGTTTGCCACGACGGCAGTTCCACCCGCCCCTACGCCCTCCTTCACGAAGCCCCTTTCGTACATTGCCAGCCCTGGGTAGGGGGAGTCTGAGAAGTCAAAGTTCGCCGTAATGAGGGGCACACCGCTCCCCACCTCCTCTGCTATCGCCCTAATGTTAGACGTGGGGTCCACCGCGATCCACCTTGTAGTAGCAAGCGAGACCTTTTTGATGTCAAGAGATCCCAGTTTGCCCATAATCGCGAGGACAG
>JBMFIT010000038.1:0-13281 GCA_049974445.1 Acidilobus sp. | reverse complement strand
CAGGAAGACGACGACCTTCAGGGAGGAGCTGGAGAGGGCCAGGGAGGTAATCGGGCTCGCAAGGAGAAAGGTCGAGGCCTTGATGGACAGGGGCCTCATATCATTGCCTATGTAGCTTTAGCAGGCCATCCGGCGCAGCCCTAAGTGCTCCTATAAGTGAGCTCACCACCTTGTCCGTTACGTGCGGCATCATAACTGCCCTGACCCCCTTCACGACGCCGCACTTGTAGACGTAGAGCCCCCTTTCCCACAGCCACCTCATTAGGGCGTCATCACTGTCTGACCTAACGCACACTATTGGGACCTCCGGCTCATGGGCAATCGACGCGCCGACCGACTCAACCGCGCTAGCGAGATTGCGGGCCAACGACATGAGCCTGGACGCCTGCTCCTTGAGCCCCTCGGGCCCAAGGACCTTAAGGGCCGCCCACGCTGCCGCAACCGAGCCGGCTGACCTAGTCCCAAGAAGGCCGATCTGCTTGCCTGCAGGCATGTAGGAGGCCTCGAACTCCAGTGGGGAGAACCAATCCTCGTCCCTGGCTATCAGACCCCCTGATGGAATAGGGGCCTGGCCTAGCTTGTGCGGGTCTACGGTAACGCTCATAACAACCTCGCTCTGAAAGCCGAGCCGTCTGTTCGCGTAGAGGAACGGGGCGACAAGCCCTCCGTAGGCTGCGTCAACGTGGACCACCGACCCGCAGCTGGCCGCGGTCTCCGATAGCTCCTCAACCGGATCTATGCTGCCGACCCCGGTCGTGCCGACCGTGGCTACTACGACGCCTGCTCCCTCGGAGCGGCAAGCAGTTATCAGCGCCGAAGGGTCCATTCTGAAGCCTCTCATCCCGACCTCGACGGTCTTCATCCCGAGCAGCCTAGCGGCCTTGATTATCGAGTGATGGACCGTCGCAGCGTAGTAGACGGCCCTCAGGCCGTGCTCCCTCGCCAGGTACAGGGCTGCCAGGTTGGCCTCGCTTCCCCCCGTCGTCACGTAGCCCGAGCACCTGTCGCCGCAGCCCAGGTACCCCCCGAGCTCCCTGATTACATCGAGCTCAAGCTCTCTGATGGGCCTGTACATCTCTAGGTCGTTCGCGTTGATGAACTGAAACATTTCAAAGGCCTCCTTAGCCACTGGGTTTGGAGGGGTCGTCATGGAGCCCAGGACGGCGTCCCTGCCGTGGAAGGGGATCGACCTGGCTATCTCCTTCAGTCTCCCAATTACATCCTCTGGCCTCAAGCCGGCTGCCTACCTGTGGCAGGGACACTAAGTTATAGGTGTTGATAATAAGTAGCGGTGGGGCAAAAGGTTACAAAAAGGTGCAGCTAAGGGAAACTCAGGCCACCAAGAAGGTCCTCATGGTGTAGTCGCTCATGTAGCCCCTTAGCAGGCCTCCTCTCAGCTGAGGCTGGTACCTAGGGATGACCCAGTACTTCATCAGCGGAAGGTATACCAGCCCTGAGACCGCGAATGCCAGCAGCCATGAGCCGTCAAAGAGGACCTGGTGGTATGGCAGGGGCGCGTAGATAAGCAGCGAGACCAATACGAACGTTATCACGGCAGCCGGGTTTGTGCCGATCCAGTACCTGAAGAGGCCGTCAGACTTAAAGACGTCCGCGAGCTCCAGTCTGAACCTCCTTATGACGGCGTAGTCGAATATTATGACGCCCTCTATCCCGCCCAGCAGGCCTCCGTATGTAAGCAGCCAGCTGTAGATGTAACTGTAGGCGTTCCCGTAGTATGTCCACGCCCCTATCGCGACGGCTATCGCTATGAGGGCCAGGGATCCCTTGAACCAGCTCATGTACTTGGGGAACGTGTTGGCTATGTCGTAAGCCGGCCCCACGGCGTTGGCAAATACGTTGACCAGGAACGTGGCAAGCATTATCGCTATCAGCACAAAGTAGCTCAGAGGCCTGGCCATGTAGAGAGAGGCGAGCACTATGGGGTCCCAGATCGCCTTCCCGTGTAGCGCGTAGGCGGCCGCCGTGGTCATCACGGATAGCGCAGCAACTGCGAGCATCAGGAAGGGCATCGTGAGCTGGCCGTAGGCCTGCGACGCCTGCGACCTGGCGAACCTCGTGTAGTCAGGCATCGTCAGTGCCATTGTGGCCCAGAATGCTATGTTGGCGTTGAGGAAGGCAAGGAAGCCAAGCCAGGTGAAGTGCGAGCTGACCGGTATCGTCGAAAGGCTCACGCTCCAGCCCGCCTGGGCCGTGAAGTACGCCCAGAGGGCCACGAAGGCCACCAGAACTATGGGGCCCCCTACCCTGGCGAGCCACTTGAGGGCTGGCTGGGACCTAACTATTGGAGATAGGTAGAAGACGACTAGTTGCGCCAGTATCACTATGACGAATGTCGTCCAGAATATCCCAGGGAAGTCCTTGGCCAGCACAAACGGGTAGTCCTGGTAGTGCGCCACCGTGTAGGCGATAACCGCCGTCTTACCGGTGAGCACGGCGTAGAGGGCCGTCGCGGACTCCGTTATGATGTAGCTCTCTATGCCCCACCAGCCCGCACCTATTATCGCCCTCACCCAGCTAGGGAATATCGCCCCATAGACGCCCCACCTGGTCCTAGTTAGCTGAGGCTCAGCTATGCCGTACCTCGCCCCTCCGTGAGACTGTATTATCATGGGGACCAGGACTATCAGGTTCCCCAGAAAGACGGTTAGAATTGACTGTATCGGCGAGAGTCCAAGAACCATGCCAACGCTGGCGAGAGTCCAGGAGGGAACTATGAAGGCCATTGAGACCCATACCAGGAAGTATGTTATGGCGCCCCAGTTCCTGCTGGCTATCGGCACTGGGTGCATGTCTGGGTTCCAGAGGTACTTCTCATGAGGGAACCCCTGAGTGAGCTCAACCTGCCCCCTGGCCGGGTCGTATCTCGTTATCGACAGGGTGTCGAAAAGGGAGGATCCGGCCAGGCCTGGGTTCGGCCCTGCCCGTTTCCCTGCCAAAATGCCTTCTCCGCCATTGGCCAGCGCCCCTAATAAACGCTACCAATGGAGCGGCCGGCCTGACACCCTATCAGGCCTCCCTAGATTGGTAGCACGAAGTATCATGAAGTTACGACCTGATACTTGCTCTAATGTATTTTAGTTAAAGAAAGCCCCCTGGTCACCTTAACGTCTCATTGACAGGGCTACTTTAGCGGCAGCAACCACCACAACAACTATTCCCGCCATCAATGCCATGTTACCCATAACCGATATTTTCATTTCATAATTGAAACCAGCGGTAGCCAGCCATAACTTTGACTAACTAGGCGTTTAATGCTCCAAAACTGCCTGGCTGAGGGTTGCGACCGGGTCTTGGTGTGGTTCAAGAGACGTCTTCGTCTTCACATTACAATTAGGTTTAGGCTATACGCAATGGAGCTTAGCCGATGGATATGGTGTTGGTTATCCGAGACCCTGAAGCCCCTACCCCCTGGCCAGTGTCCTCGCTAAAGTATCCATGACTTTAGGAATCGCCGTTATGTTTTTGACCTTGCCAGTCCAGAATCACTGTTTCTCCTGAAGTCCATCAGTCCTTCAATTTATCGAGCGCTGAGCCAGTTGCCCAACCGGTGGGCAATACGATAGGCGCATGGTTCACCATAAACTATCCTGTTATAATAATTAGTTATGTTAACCCAGACCCTCCCCCGCCTGGGCTAGCTGGCAGGGGCCGCCTCTATGGTTCGCCTTCTTGGGCGTGTTACCTCGGGCAGGACTCAAGTTACGTGGGCAGGAGGAGGTAACACACCTCTCTTGGGCGCCCATGCTGGAGGAGGCCCGCCAGAGGGCTAAAGGGGGTTCTGGCCTGGGGGTTCACTCAATTTGGGTGCCACCTAACTCGCCCATGTCAGGCCCTCTACAGCCCTGCCCGTGTTTACATATCCGAGGGGCCTACATGGAGTCCACTTAACTTACTTCACAGAATTTTCAGCTAGAGTTAACGGCCCCTTAACTCCAGGCCTCCTCACGTCCCTCTTTAGTTTAACTCGGGTTATCCTCCTCACCTTGACTGCAAAGTTAAACTGAATATCGGATCATATTCCCCGGTCTGGGACTTAGGGGCCAAAGGCCGGACTTCGTATTTTATTAGGTCTATTACGTAAAATAACGTTGCAACCAAACGAGGTATCTTACCGGTCGTAAACTTAGTTAATCGTTTAACTGGCTGTGCGTTAAACCGGTAGTTTAAGCATCCGTTAGATAAGTTATTAAAGTGAAGCAAAAGGCCGCCCTTAAGTGTGACAAGGTATCTATGACTATGGTCAATGACTAATGCTTTCATCCATTACCTACCTAACCCTGAAAAGCAAAAGAGAGCTGCTTCTTTTGACGCTTCCGCTTTAGGTCGATTGGCTTAAATAACACAGACTTTTGAAGATAGGTCTTTGGCTTAGCATCTATTCTTATGTTAATAGGGTTCCTAAAGTCCTTTGTATGCCCATGTTGATAACCGGTTTCAGATTCGTGAATAAACAGACCTAACTTACATCCTTATTTAGTAATCGTAGCTTTTGTAATAGCTTTTGTAATGGCCTATGTAATGCGAGGCATATCAACAACCCTCAGAAGTGGTTTTATATGTGCCCCACCGTCTGGGAATTGAGTGCTAAAAGGGGTTGGGGCATGGCCTCGGTAAGGGCTGAAAACCTATCCAAGATCTTTAGAAAGGGGAAAGTCGAGATTAGGGCCGTTGACGATGTGACCATGTCAATATCTGATGGGGAAGCGTTTGGCTTACTTGGCCCTAGTGGGCATGGCAAGACCACCTTCCTAAGGCTCATCGCAGGGCTCGAGATACCCACAGGCGGTTACATATACTTCGACGATGACCTAGTCTCTGCCCCAGGAAAAATCGTCGTAGAGCCTGAGCACAGAGGGATCGCAATGGTTTTCCAAACCTGGGCCCTTTACCCTAACCTGACGGTCTATGAGAACATAGCCTTCCCACTCCGTAATGCCAAGCTTTCCAAGGGCGAGATAGACAAGAGAGTAAGGGAGGCCGCTGAAGAGCTCGGCCTCACAAAGGTCCTCAACCACTATCCAAGGGAACTGAGCGGGGGGCAAATGCAAAGGACTGCTATTGCGAGGGCCCTGGTGAGAAACCCAAGGGTCCTGTTGATGGACGAGCCCTTCAGCAACCTTGACGCGGCGCTTAGGGACAGCGCGAGGGCCCTGGTGAGGAGGATTCAGAAGGAGAGGAAGCTCACGCTAATGATAGTCTCTCACGACCCAGCCGATATCTTCTCCGTGACTGAAAGAGCGGGCGTCATATTCAACGGGAAGTTCGTTCAGGTGAGCTCGCCCTCAGAGATATATGACAACCCAGCTACAGAGGCCGTCGCGAAGCTAGGTGGTGACCTAAACGTCTATGAAACCAAGGTAGAGTATGGGGTCGCATTGCTGGCAGGGCTCAAGTTTGAGACCCCCCGCAAGAATGTCACAGGCCAGCTCAGGCTCGGGATCAGACCCGAGGATCTTACACTCTCCCAGGAGGTCGAGGGCCCAGGCATGGTGGCCGCCGGGAAGGTGAGGGTGAAGGTATCAAGCTACATAGCCGGCGTCTTCAGGACCGTTGTGTCGCCACTTGAGGACGAGAGCGTTGAGATATTGGTCAACTCGCCCCACTTCATAGAGCCTGGGAGCGAGCTGTACCTGCTTTACAGGCCGGAGAAGGTCAAGTTCTTTGACAAGGACGGCAGGAACGTAGCTCATTCCTCCTAGCTCTCGCCGCGCGGGCTTCTTCCTGAAGTTTATTATAACCCAGAGGCTCCTTCTTCACCTGAAGTGATGACACGACGGTAAGCCGAGCTCCTAAGGGGCCATGAGGAGCGTTCACCCTTGCTGATAAGGCTTAAGTGCACCTAAGGTGAAGGCTACCGCTTGTCCAGCCTCCATGATCGCCCTGAAGCGCCGGGCCCCTCGTCAAGTCTCCTTACCAAGGTGAACCTCAGGATCGTTATATCGTCCTCAAGGGTGAAGTCGCCATAAATCTTCCTCAGCTCCCTAAAAAGCTCGGCAAGGCCCTTGAAGCCGTCAAGCCTAGCGTCCTCATCCGTTAAGTCCTTGACCTTCTTATATATCACCTCGTCTATCCTTGCTAGAGCGATCGGTCTCCCGTCGCCCACTATGGTGATGAGCCTGCCCCTGACGACAACCCTTCCGAGCCTAATCGTGCTCCTCTTCTCGCCCTCAAGGATCTTATCCAGGTACCTCCTCTTGAACTTCAGCGTCTTCCCTATCCCTGCGGTCCTCGCCGGCCTCTGTTCCATGGCCTCCAGGCAAGCCTATCGGCGAACGTTTATATAGCAGGGTGTAACACTAGTCCTACCGCGCGAGGGTTGGGGTTTGAATAGATATTTGGTCCCACTCTTGATAGCTCTCCTCCTCTTGTCCTTCCTAGCGCCCGCCCTTAGGCCAGCGAGGGCAACTTCCCAGCAGGCTAACTACTACGGCCCCTCCCTGCAGGGGACCTACTTAGGCCAGGTGCCCTCTACCAAGATCATAAGCGTCTCGGTCTTCCTCCCGCCCAGGAACCTGCAGGAGCTCTACCTGCTGGCCCAGGAGGTAGCCAACCACCAGATACCACCGCTCAGCAGGCAGAAGGTCCTGGAGCTCTTTGCCCCCTCTGAGCAGGAACTCCAGGCTGTTGAGGACTACCTGTCTTCCCAGGGGTTCAGTATCATCTACGTCAGCCCAGACAGGCTCTCAGTCATGGCTGCTGCCCCGGCCTCCGTAGTTGAGGGCATCTTTGGCACCAAGCTAGGCCTTTACGAGGCACCAGACGGCACGGTCTTCTACGCCCCTGAGGGCACGCCCGTGATACCGGCCCCTCTCCAGGGCACCGTGGTAGTTGGGCTAACCAACAGGACAGCCTTCAGGCCCCAGTTCATAGTTGCCGGCGAGCTGAAGGGCCACCAGATAGTACCGTTCAACCTGACAGGGCTCTCGATACCGCTCCTGAACAGGCTCTCGGAGGTAGTGCCTGAGCAGCAGGCCTTCGCAGGCCTCTACTACACCCCTGCTGACTTCGAGGGGGCCTATAACGTGACCCCAATAATGGGTTACAGCCAGGGCGCCTCCATCGCGATAATAGACGCTTACGGCGACCCAGAGATTTACCAGGACGTCTACACGTTCGACCAGATTTTCGGGCTCCCAATCGTGAACCTGACGATAATCCCAATAGGGCCTTATCACCCATCCCTTGGCGTTATGACTGGCTGGGACATTGAGACAGCCCTCGACGTTGAGGCTGCCCAGACCATGGCCCCCTATGCCCACATCTACCTAGTTGTCGCTGCTAACAATGGCAACGCCCTCCTTGAGGCCATAGATTACGTGGTCAGCACTGACCTGGCCGATGTGGTCTCCATGAGCTGGGGGCTGCCAGAGAACCTCTGGGCTACCTCAGGGGCCTACACATCATTTCCGGCCTTCTACCTAAACTACGCCTTCGCTGACTATTACTTCGCCTTAGGCTCGGCCGAGGGCATAAGCTTCTTTGCCTCATCTGGTGACGAGGGGGCGTTTGACCTCACTCCGACTACATATGGCGCTGTCCTCTTCCCCTCATCGTCACCCTTTGTCACCGCGGTCGGTGGGACGACCCTCTACGTGAATGTGACGTCAGGCTACCTTGGGTTCCTTGACACCACTGGCTCCTACCTTACGGAGACCGCCTGGTCAGTGAGCCCGCTATACGGGATTGAGGTCGCTTCCACTGGTGGGTACTCGAGCTTCTTCCCGAAGCCCTGGTATCAGTCCGGCGTAGTCCAGGGCAACTACAGGACGACGCCTGACGTATCCGCCGACGCAAACCCCTACACTGGATTTGTTGAGATACTTTATGGCATCCCGGTAGTTATTGGCGGAACCAGCCTTGCGTCGCCGTTGTGGGCAGGCATAGCCGCTGACATAGATGGCTACGTGGGTATGAAGCTCGGCCTCCTCAACCCGCTTCTCTATGAGGTCTATAAGAGCCCATCCCTTTACGCAAAGGCCTTCCACCAGGTCACCTTCGGCTACAACGGCTACTACCTGGCTGGCCCGGGCTACAACCTGGTCACCGGACTAGGGTCGCCTAACGCAGGGGAGCTGGCGCAGGCCATCTATGACATCCTGTCGACCTCTAAGACCCTTAGCATAAGCGTCACAACGTATCAGCCCGGAGCCCAGTTCGCCTGGTACATGTACAACACGAGCTTCGAGGTGGAGGCCTACATAACGTTCCCTAACGGCACAGTGACAACTTCTGGAAGCTTCTACGCCTATATATTTACGACCGGGGGTCTCCTTGAGGAGGTGCCCCTTACATACAACTCGACCTCGGGCGAGTGGCAGGCCAGCGTTTACGTCGAGTCAGGGACCCCACCGAACGTGTGGACTATCTTGGTCAACGGCACCTCCGGCCCCTACTCGGGCGCCGGCGCAACGGACGCCTACATAGGGGTAGGCATAACAATAGTTGAGCCGATCCCATATCCCTACGCGCCGCCAATACCTGTGGACTTCCCGTTCGCCATAGCTGCTTACGCGATGTTCCCGAACGGGACAGCTGCGCCGACGCAGAGCCTTGAGGTGGTTTTCTATAGGAACCGTATGCCTGTGTTCACTGCGACGCTCCTACCAACTTCAACGGCTGGCCTCTATGAGGGCAAGTCAATGTTAATGTACCCTGAGCCGCAGGGCGCCTACATAATGTACGTCTACTACCTTGGCCCGAACGGGAAGGTCGAGGGCAGCGCCTACGAGTACGTCTACTTCGGCGAGGCGGTCCTGGCAGGCTACGTGATAACTCCACTTAACGACGGCATGCCTTCAGTCAGCCCGAACCAGACCCTGATCTTCCTTGCCTACGTGATGAACCCATGGGGCCTCGGCATGTTCACGAGCCAGGTGTGGGTTGACATATACAACCTGAGCGGCTACCTTGTTGCCCAGGTGCCCCTACAGCCTGCGCCGTATCCACTGCTCGGCTACCAGATAGGGTTCTTCACCGTCCCGCCGGACATGCCGCATGGCTGGTATGACGCCGTCTTCGTGACGGCCGAGAACACGAGCACAGGGCCGCTGTTCGGCTACCTCAACCAGTCCTTCTACGTGGCCCCGAGGGCGGCGCAGTCACCCCTTGTAGTTGTTCCAAGCTTCGTCTTCGAGAACCAGTGGATCGAGCTACAGGCCTACATACTGTACCCCAACGGAACCCCAGTCACCAGCGGCGAGTTCGTCGCCACGCTCCTGCCAACCCAGGACCTGCCATCCCTACCGTCCTACAGCTACTACATAGGGGTCCCGCTCCAATATGACGTCGCTTTAGGCGCCTGGGTCGGCTACGTCCAGGTGCCCTCCATTATATCGCCAAGTATTTTCAGCGGGGAAGGCGTCTACAGCCTCGCCGGTCCGTGGAATGTCGTAGTCGCTGGCGTCTCGCCAACGGGCATTAACCTCTACCCATCCACCTGGCCAACTTATGTCGAGCCCTACACCTACATGGACCCAACCACGGTAACCTCGTCGAACATAAGCTCCCTGTCGTCCTCCATAAGGTCCGGCAACGTACTGTACAACGTGTACTTCCCAAGCCTCAAGATAATAGGGACAGACGTTACCATAGTCAACAGCGTGGTCGGTCAGCTGAGCGTCATCAACTCAACGATAACCGTCATCAACAGTAACGTGAGCACGTTGAGCGCTGCCAACTCAAGGGTAACGCTTAGAGGAGGTGTAGTTGAGGGCGGCACCGTAGGGATCCAGGCCCTGAACTCGAACATCGCCGTTGAGGGGACTGAGTTCGCTGACCTCAAGTACGCGTTCTCTGTCGTTGGCGGCTCGCTGAGCGTCCAGAGCGCCAGCTACGTAAACGTCGGCTCGATAGCAGCGCCTGGCGTCGAGGGCAACTCTGTCCAGCAGGCGCTCGAGTCAATAGCCTCGCAGGCCATCTCGGAGCTCTCAGCTCTGCCAAGAGGCCCCTTCAACGTGAGGAGCCCAGTGCTTCAGGTGCCGGCCACCCCGAGCCCAGAGAACCCAGGCCTGGGGGCCTCGCAGGGAAGCGGGGCTGTCATAAGCACGCCCTCCACGACCTCAGCCTCGATGCCGCTGATAGGGGTATTGCTCTCCCTGGCTGCCGTTACAATCGCTGGCGTCGCCCTTGACCTGTTCAGGCTGAGGAGGGTGAGCCCATGAACGCGAAGGCTCTAGCCCTAATTGCCCTTGCGTTGGTCTCTCTCGCCATCATTGCCATGACCCCGACGACGAGGGCTACCCAACAGCCCACCTCCATCAGGCCTCCAATATCGGTTGCTCTTTCGCCTAGCCTCTACTCCTCGCTGGCCGGCAAGGATGGCTACTACTCTTTCGAGGCGTTCAGGATAGTACCGCCCAACGAGACACCTACAACAATATGGGTAGCCAAAGATGTGGTCTTTAACCACACCATGGGCACAACGCATGCCTTTACTGTCAATGTGCCCCCAGGAAACTACAGCCTAATTCTCCTGAACGTCTCAGTGAGGGAGCTCGGAGGAGCAGCCTATGACGTCGTAGTTCACATATTTGCTAACGGTACCCCGATTTTCTGGGGGTCAACGCAGGAGATCCTTAACTCAACAGCCATAGCCGACGTTACATTCTTTGAGAACCTGCTTCAAGGGCCTGTGGACTTCCAGGTCACTATACCAACAATATATAACCCCTCGATTGGCGTTAGGGGCTATTATATAGCTAATGTAAGCCTTCTCCTGTACAACGGAAGTCCTCCTCCAGGATTGCCAAACAAGTTTGAGCCCCTATGGTTCTTCGTTAACGGTAACCATGACTACGCCTCTGAAAGCGTGGAAATACCTAATGGCACGTTCAGGGCCTGGCTCATCCTGTATACGCAAGGTAATCTTTACGATGAATTCTGGTACACCAACATACCAGCCGTGAGGTATGTGAAGGTCTACTATAATGGGGTCCTTGCTGGCATCGTCAACCCATTCCAGACGATATACACTGGCGGCATTGACCTCTTCTGGTGGAAACCGGTGCCTTCGGTTAACACGTTGTCTTACCACATGCCTGATATTGTCGACCTGACCCCAATGCTTGCCTATGGCCTGAACGCCACAATAGCTATACACATAGCTGATCTAGTCGCTTCCTCCCTTACCATGGGAGTGCCAGGAGGCGCGTTCCGCTGGTGGCTTGGGGGCACGTTAGCTCTGTGGGTTAACCAGAGCAACCCATTGATTACATCAGAGATCATGTCAAGAGAAGTAATATATCACGACTCTGGCCCTGTGATTATGAACGAGGGTCCTATGGGTAGCCTTTACTTCGACGAAGGAGCGAGCTACTTCATAAACTACACCTCCATGCTAAAGTTTAAACATGGAGAGGAGCTTGCCACGTCAGTTCAAACCGGTAAGACGTTCGTCAGGCAGGCTTATAACTACTTTGGCACATATGCCTATAACTACCTTGACGAGGAGTTCACGGTCTTAGCCAGCGCCTCAGGATACGAGCCCTATGAGCTATCGATAAGCGCTGACTGGCCGATCACCCTGTACTACGACTACGCTTTAATTCCAATAACGCCACCAAGTACTTACCCATTCAATGCCACTTATGCGCAGAACGGAAGCATATCATTGAGCCCAAGCTACGAGATTAACCTAGTTTGGCCAGGTTATAACCTCAGCGAGGACTTCAATTACAACCTCTATGCTATAGGTGGTTTCTCAGGAATAATTGAATTTATAAGCCCGACGGCAGCTGTGCTTATATCTTTAACCTCTAACAACGCATTAACGTCAAAGACCCTAACGGCGACAATGCTAGTTGATGGCAAAGGCTTCTCTGAGGAGGTTTACCTTGAAGGGCTGCAGAACAGCACCGTTAACCAGGCCGGCTATCTAATAGCTAACCAGTTCAGCTATCAGCTTATCAACGGAGGTTTGCCTGGAGTCAACGGCGCCTCTGACCATACATCCGCTTCAGGAGCCTCCTTGGAGGCTCCTGCTGCCGCGGCTCAGCCCTCAAATACGGGTTCAGGTCAGCAGCAACTAAGCATGAAGGGCTCTGAAGGGTTCCTTAGGATCAAGTTGAAGTTCATGGCAAGGGAGCTGAAGAACCTTTAATCACTGTTAAATTTAGTTTTAAGTTTCTTTAATAATTTCTTTGAACAGGCCCCCTATCTCCCAGACCTTAACAGTGTCGTGCTCCCTGGGCCTCGGGCTGCTGGCCAGGTAGACCCCGTAGGGGTCGAACCCTCCCTCCCTCAGGGGGTGCCCGTAGGGGGAGAACACTATGAACTCCTCTGAGGCGTTCACGAGCCTCCTGACGACCCTGTCAATCGCCTGATACGCTGGGCAGGTTTCGTAGCTTTTCAGCCTCTCAAGGGCCGTTATGGCGACTATTACGGGGCCCCCCTCAAGTAGTTGCAGTGCTGCTTCCTCTACGCCCGCCAGCTCGGCGTCAAGGGTTGTCGTGGAATCCATAGATATGCCAGCCTTTCCTGACGTGGGGTTGGTGAGGGGCACGTTCACGAGCGACGCCTCAGCCTCGTCAACTATGGGAAGCGAGGGGGGCGATGGGAAGTAGTCTCTGACCCTAACCGGCCTCCCTGTTAAAGCGCTAGCCCAGGCAGCGGCCGGGTGCTGTAAATCCTTGTTCTCTGTGACACCCCTGAAGGTAGTGTCAAGCAGGGTGAGGAGGAACTTAGCGCCGCACCTCATGAAGAACTTATAGGAGAGCCCGTCAACGCCTAACATCAGAGCCTTGACGCGAGCCATTGCACCCTCTCCTCCAGCTCGTAGTCTGGGACCGCGCCGACGACCCTGTCTACCTCCTCGCCGTTCAAGAAGAACATGATAGTCGGGAGGCTGAGGACGTAGTACTTGCTGGCCACTAATGGGCTTTCATCAGCATTCACGCGCGCGAACGCTACCTTTGTGTACCTGGTTGAGAGGTCATCTATTATCGGCGATACCAGGAAGCAGGGCGCGCACCAGGGTGCCCAGAAGTCGACCACGACCGCCTTATGCTCGCCGAGAAACTTGTCAAACGTGTTATCGTTTAGGTCTACCACCCTCGGTCCCTCTTCCCCTGATCCATTGGAGCCCTCACTCTTACCCTGGGCGACTGAAGAGAACATCTCTGCCTTCTTCCTCTCGAGTATCCTCCTAAGCTCATCGTCCTCCTCTGACATGGCTCGGGACCTCAAAGCCGGCAAAGGTGTGTGCTGGGTTTTAACGGGTTACTACATACGTCTCACGGTCTTAGCTGTCTTGGCTGCTTCTCC
>JBMFIT010000037.1:0-13296 GCA_049974445.1 Acidilobus sp. | reverse complement strand
GTGAGGATAAGGGAGGTCGAGCCTGAGACCGACGAAAGGCCCGCAAGATATGAAGTGATGGTTGAGGACAATGGCATAGGTGTTCCAAAGACCGTAATGGCGCAGGCCTTTGGTAGGGTCCTCTTCAGCAGCAAGTACGTGATAAGGCAGACCAGGGGCATGTATGGCCTTGGAGTAAAGGCCGTGACCCTTTACGCTCAGACAACCACGGGAAGGCCTTTACTGGTGATAAGCTCCCAGGAAGACAGTGAGTACGTCTACTACGAGAAGATTAAGATTGACGTAAAGAAAAATGAGCCTATAGAGGTGGAGGACGGCCAGATCCTAAAGAGGAGCTCATGGCACGGGACCATAGTTAAAGCCGTTGTTGAGGGTGACTGGACCAGGGCGAAGCCCAAGATCCTCGAGTACATTAGGAGGACTGCCATAGTCGCCCCCTATGCCGAGATCTGGTTTATAACGCCCGAGGGCGAGGTATACCTGTTCCCAAGAGCCACGAAGAAGATGCCCCGTCCTCCAAGGGAGGCGAAACCTCACCCACACGGGGTTGACATCGAGCAGGTGAGGGCCATGATTGAGAACACAAAGACCGAGACCATACTGGACTTCCTTAAGGAGGAGTTCCAGGGAATAGGCGACAAGACCGCCAATGAATTCCTCAGGAATGCCGGCATAAGGGCTGACACGAATCCAAGGTCGCTTCTCAGGAAGGACCGTGTTAAGGACCTTGAGGACTTCGTGACGAAGCTCAGGAGCTTTAAGGGCTTCAGGGGGCCGCGAAGCGACTACCTCAGCCCCATAGGCGAGGAGCTAATAGAGATAGGCCTTGCCAGGATGCTAAAGCCGGAGTGGGTGAAGGCCGTCACGAGGCCGGCCCGAGCCTTCCAGGGTCACCCGTTCATAGTTGAGGTAGGCGTAGCCTACGGTGGGGCTATACCGCCGCAGGAGGAGCCCCTTCTGCTACGGTTCGCAAACAAGATACCTCTGCTCTACGAAGAAAAGGAGGACGTCTCCTACAAGGTGATCACTTCAGTTGACTGGTCGAGATATGGGGTTCAGGAGCCTTACCAGCTTGCTGTGCTCGTGCACGTTGCTAGCACCAAGGTGCCGTACAAGGGGGTAGGCAAGGAGAGCATAAGTGACGTGCCCGAGCTGGAGTCAGAGATAAGGAACGCCGTCCTTGAGGTCGCCAGAGGCCTAAGGATCTACATATCTAGGAGGCAGAGGGAGGAAATGGTCAAGGAGAAGCTCATTACTATAGCCAAGTACATACCTGAAGTATCTAGGAGCCTCGCCATTCTAGCCTCGCCTCCAACAGACATAGCCAACTACAGGAGGCTTGAGGAAAAGATAGCCGGGCTTCTGATAGATGAGGTGTCCTCATCGGTCGAGATGCCCAAGATAGACGGCAGAGAGGAGGACCCGAAGGAGATAGTCAAGAGGATCATCAAGGGGGTTGAGCTCCAGGAGGTGAGCTGAGATGCCAGACATCCACCAAGATAAGATAGACATGGAGGCCAGGAAGAGGGGGGCAGACGTAATAAACAAAGCCTTCCTTAACCTGCTGCTTGAGATAGAGAAGGGCGGCGACCCCAAGCTAGTCATACCTAAGAGAACGCTCGCCAATACCGTATTCGATCCCCAGAAGGGCATCCTAAAGCTAGGAGTCTCCAAGCTGGAGCGGAAGCTCCTTGACATGAATGAGGCCAGGAGGTTCATGCAGACGCTTGTAATGGCGTCGATTATCTACAGGGCTCTAGTTGAGAACGAGTACCCTACTATCAGGGACCTCTACTATAGGGGCAAGCATACGATTGCATACAGGGATCTCGAGGGCAAGGCGCGCGAAGAAAACACCTGGGACGAACAAGCCGAGAGCGATGCCGCCCTGAGGGACCTTGAGGTAATGCTCGGCCTCCTCAGGGAGGACCTCATGATTCTAAGCAAGGAGAAGGGCAAGGTCGTTGGAAACATGAGGATAAGGAGTGGAAACGACATCATAGACCTCTCGAAGCTGGGACATGGCGCATATGCCATAGAGTCAACTCCAGACCTCATAGAGTTTCTTGACGTTGACGCCGAGTTCGTGCTGGTGGTTGAGAAGGACGCCGTCTTCCAGCAGCTCCACAGGGTAGGCTTCTGGCAGAAGTACAAGTCGATCCTTGTAACGGGGGCTGGTCAACCTGACAGGGCGACCAGGAGGTTCGTCAGGAGGCTGAATGAGGAGCTTAACCTTCCCGTATATGTGCTTACGGACAGTGACCCGTATGGGTGGTACATCTATAGCGTCTTCAAGGTAGGCAGCATACAGCTCAGCTACGAGAGCGAGAGGCTCGCCACACCTAGGGCTAAGTTCCTGGGTGTGTCAATGAGTGACATCTTTGGCCACGGTAGGAAGAGGGCGTACTTAACTGAGGAGGAGAGGAGGAACTACATAATCAAGGCCAAGGATCTCGACGTTAGGAGGGCAAAGGAGTTAATGAGGTACTCGTGGTTCCAGACACCGGCGTGGAAGAAGGAGATCGATATGTTCCTCGACAAGAAGGCCAAGCTGGAGATAGAGGCCCTCACTAGCAAGGGGCTCAGGTTCCTCGCCTTTCAGTACCTGCCGGAGAAGATACACACGCGTGACTGGATAGAGTGATCAGCCCTGGACAGGGGCTATATAGATCACTATCTGCTCAGGTCCTGAAGAGCTAACACTTATCTTCAGAGGATAGTCCGTGGCATACTCTATTGTAACAGTGTCGGCAAGTCCTACGATGGGCTTCAGCGACGAATACAGAGACTTAACACTGTACGAGGCCCTAGTCTCCGAGTCTATGGCGATCTCCTGAAGCGGTGCCCCCATCCTCATTGTCCACACGTACTCTTTGCCCTCAGCGGACGACTTTATTATCAATGAATCGCCGGAGGCCACGAACTCCACTATGTCACCCACCGTCTTAACGTCAGATATCAGCACGCCTAAGTCGTCAGCAGTCATAACAATTCTTGCCGTTGGTGACATGCTTATCTCCCTGATCTCGGCCTCTGACGTCTCCATGGCAGTTATCGTGAACGACCTACTGAATGAGGTCTTTTTGTCCTGGAGCTCGACTGAAAGCCCCACGAACCCACTGCTGTAGTTAAGGACCACCGCATCACTTCGAGTGGCCCTCCTTGAGACCCTGTAAAGCTCGCTCGCACTAACGTTTAGGCCCACTTCACCGTCGACCGTATACTCATCGAAAGCGCTGGGCTCCAGCTTGATAAGGCCAAGCACGGTCTTGTCAGGGCTAAAGGCCCATATAGAGAAGCCCTGCTCAACGGCCTTCAGGGTGGCCTCGTCGCTGATCTTGGCAAGCGCCTGCGATAGCCTCTTGAAATCTGTTCCCTTGGGATATAAGGCCCTGAAAGATGCCACCGAGTTCCCTTGCTAGGACTTAAGCTCCGGGGGTTTAAAATATGGACGAGGTTTAGTAGACGTAGGCTATCAGGATGCCTCCTACCTTCTTCTGCTCGGCCTCCTTGTGAGTCATGGCGCCATGGCTGGTCGAGAGTATTAGGAATCCCAGATCCCTGCTCGCGAGGTACCCCCTCAGGTGCTCAGGCATCCTTAGGAGCTCCCTGTAGGTAACAGGTATCCTTGGCTTTATCGCGCCGACCTTGTTTATGTGGCCGAGCAAAGTAACTCTAAACTTGCCCCACCTGCCGTCGTCTATGTACTCGAAGTCCCCTATGTAGCCCTCCCTCTGGAGCACCCTCAGCACGGAGGCCGTAAGCTTCGAGGCCGGCATCAGTACGACCTCCCTGTGTCCCCTCAGCTCGGCATTGTAGATAGCCGATAGGTGAGCGCCTAGCACGTCGTATGGCATGTTTACCACCTCATGAGTACTTCGTGAAGCCAAGCTCAGCAGCTATCTCCCTGAAGCACTGACGACATAGGTATAAGCCGTACTTTTGTATGACAGCGTCCCTTGTGCCACACCTCTGGCACCTCTGGGCACCCCTTCCCATAGTCTTAGGCTTAGGGGGCCTTATCTTACCCACCCACCACCACCTCACACCAGTGCCACTCCAAGCTCCTTGTTCAGCAGCACCATGGTCTCCTCTGGGCGGACCCTGTGCCTTAAAGGTATTGTTGAGCGGGCTCTCCTGCGTCTCTCGACCCTAAAGCCAGGCCTCTCTATGGTTAGGCACACATCCATTCCTACAATCCCTATCTCTGGATCATACTTAGCCCCCGGTAACAGGATGTACTCTGGTATGCCGAAACATACGTTACCATGTTTGTCTATACTCGACGACTTCAGCCTATAACCAACGGCCTCTAATGTCCTCTTGAGGAAGTCCATTGCCCTCTGACCCCTTAGTGTAACCGAGACGGCTATGTTCTCACCCCTATGAATACCGAAGGCCCTTATGGTCTTCTTGGCCTTCCTCAGGACGGGTCTTTGTCCTGTCAGTTGCTCGAGCAGTCCCTGCACCTTTACTAGCTTTTCACCTCCCTGGCCCAGCGCTATGTTAACGGTTACCTTGGAGATTCTAGGCTTCCTCATCGGGTTCTCCTCCCAGTCCCTGAGAATCTTATTAACAGCGTCCTCCGTAAGGCCTGCTGACACCTAGTTCACCCCCCTATCATGATGAGAGGCCTATCCCTCCCTACTACGTAGACGTTGCCAAGTGATGTCTCAAACCTGTTGCCGCTTGAGTCCTCGAGCGTAATGACGCTTCTCTTCCAGCCCCATCCTCTAGCTATTGACGTTATCTTACCGTACCTCCCCACATTCTTTCCCCACACCACAAGTGCGATGTTTCCTACCTTGAACTCTACATGGTCCTTTATACTTGAATCGGGCAGCGTGATGAGGAGACCGTCAAGCGGCTTGTAGGGCAGCTGGCCAGCCTTCGTAGGGTCCTGGACCTTAACCATTATGTTCCTCCCCCCACTTAGGTGAAGCTCAAAGTGTCCGCCCTTGACGGTCGTGACACCCTCGACCCTCACTATCTTCAGCTGGGCCTCCTCCTTGGGTATCTTAACGAGCCTTATCGTGCCCCTGGGGTCAGGCAGAGCCCTGTAGTAGTCGTTTACCCTCGGTATTTCCAAGACGTCCATAACACCGACAGGCCACTTGTAGTCCTTAACAACCTTCCCATCGACCTTTATCTCGCCGCTGGCTATGACCTTTCTTGCCTCCCTGTTCGTCTCCGCTAGCTTCAGTAGGTCCCTGACGGCGATTAGCAGGGGTAGGCTTTGGTCAACTGGGTGAGGGCCTGGGCTGGGCTTAACAGTCCACGGCCTCTCCTTCCTTGGTATCCTCTGAATAGGCGGAGCCGCAAGGGCCTTCACGTGCCTTGAACCGCCCATCCTAGCCATCACTTACCACCTCCCTGCCCCTCCTGGACTGCTTGCCGGGCCGAGGCCTGTTCCTTGGCTACCTCGGCTGGCTGAGCCTCCTCCACGGCCCTTCCCCCCCTCCTCTCTATAATTTTCCTCCTCCAATGGTCCTTGAGGTTCAGATCAATTATGAGGAGGTTCCAGGGCCTGAACTTCACAAGTACGTCAGTACCGTCGGCCTTCTTCCTGGTGATACCCTCTATCTTGACCCACGAACCCTTAAGGTCGACCTCAGCTACCTTGCCAGTCTTTCCCTTGTAGTCACCCTTTATCACCATGACCTTGTCGCCGACTGTGACAGGCAGTGATCTCACGCCGAACTTATCCCTTAGCTCCTTGCTCAGGTGAGCAGATACGAGCTTATGTCTAAGATGAAGGGGCGCGCTGTAGAAGGCCTTCCGCTGGACCTTTGGCTTAGGGCTAGCCACGCCAATCACCTCATACCACCAGTGTAGCGAGCTTGGCTACTGAAGGCCACCTCTCCGCCGCCTCCCTTGCTACTGGGCCCCTTATCTCAGTTCCCTTAGGGGTGCCGTCCTGGTTGATCAGGACGACTGCATTGTCTGAGAATGAAACCCAGCTTCCGTCAGGCCTGCGGTAGGGTCTCTTCTGCCTTATAACGACTGCGTAGCTTATCTGCTTTCTGACTTGCGGGGTGCCCTTCTTAACAGTCACTATGACTAGGTCTCCTGGCCCCGCAGCCGCAAGCCTCCTAACCCTCGTCTTGACACCTGGAACATCAACAATCATCGCCTCTTTTGCCCCGCTGTTATCAGCTACGCCCACGTAGCTCCCAACCTGCACGCCTGCGCTTACGCCAAACCTGGAGAGTATCGCCGTGAACTTCTGTCTCTTAACCATTCTATTCACCCTTCCAGCCTTCCTAGCAGGACGAACTTAACCGTCTTCGAGATAGGCCTCGTCTCGCCTATCATGACCTTATCGCCGACCTTAACTTCAACGCAGGGTGGGACATGCGCGTGCTTGCGAGTTCTTCTCCACTCATATCTCTTAAACTTCCTGTCATAGTGTATGTACTCATGCCTTACTACCGCTGTTTTGTTGGCCTTAAACTTCTCAACTACTCCCTGTATAAGGATGCCTCTGACCCTAAGATTGCCATGCCATGGGCAATAGGGGTCATTACATGTAGCAGTAGGCTGCTTCACGCCAGGTATCTGTAACGCCTTCAGCTGCTTAGGCGTTGGCATTACGCTAACTACCCCCGCGTCCTCAGCCCAGATGGATCAAGGACTTAAAAGGCTGTCGGCCCGTTTAAGGACTTCTTTACCCTCTCCTCAGGTCTTCCGAGCAGCTTAAACCCTTCAATAACGATCCTGACCCCTTGCTCTGTCTCGACCTCTAACAGGGCGCCATCTTTTAGGATCCTCAGGTCCTTATGCGAGGCTGGTTCCTTCCTTCTTATGACGAAGGTTTTAGCAGTCTCCCAGACGACAACCCCTTCTAACCCGACGATGCCAGGGTCCGGATGCCTAAGGACCTTAACCTTAAGCCCTATAAGGGTCCTCTTAGGGATGTTCCCTTCCGTTATCCTCAAGATGAGGCCTCTCCCTTCGCCTCGCTGGGCTGAGAGGCTTTTTCCCTTAAGACCGTGAGTATTCTGGCGATGTTCTTTCTTAGCTCCCTTATTTTGGCCGGCGAGTCTATAGAGCCCGCCATCGCCTTGTGCCTGAGAGAGGCCAGCTCGGCCCTCTGCTCATCGAGGAACTTCCTTAGCTCGCTAGCGTCCTTCTTCCTGAGCTCATCAGCGCTGATCTTATACTTAGCCGGCACTTCCCTCACCCTCCTTCAGCTCCGCTATAACTGCCTCCTCGCGCTGGCTTCCAATTACCCCCTCAAGCTCCTTAAGGGCCTTACCGGCCTCTTCCTTAGGCAATAACTTGATCTGCGGCTCCGCGGCCTCAGGCCTCACGATTCTAACCCTGACACCGATTATGCCGAGCGGAAGCCTGGCGTACGCTATGGCCCTGTCCGTGTAGAGGTCGACGACGTGCCCTGTCTTAATGACCTTCCCTGCCTGGTACTTCTCGAACCGGGCCCTCTCCCTAGTCAGCTTTCCGCTGACCACTATCTCGGCCCCAGCGGCACCCGCCTCCATGATCCTACGAAGCGTGGCCATGGCGACCCTCCTGAAGTGATAACCCATCTCGAGAGCCCTCGCGATCCTGAAGGCCTGTACCCTGGCGCTCAGCTCCATGTTGTCCGGCTGGCTCACGCTTATCTGGACGTTCTCAAGGCCGAAGACCTTCTGAAGCACTGCCTGGAGTTTCCTTATCGTCGCCCCTCTCCTGCCAATTATCAAGGCGGGCCTCTCGGCAAATACGTGAACCCTGGTCCCAAGCCCACTCTGCGTTATCTGAACCCCCGCATAGCCTGCTGTGTAGAAGTTCTGGGCAAGGTACTCATCAACCTTTACCTTTACGAGACCCTGCCTTATGAAGTAATTCTTTATCCTGGACAAAGCTCATCCCCTCTCCTCCACGATAACCTCCACGTGAGACCTGACCCTCCTTATTATATCGGCCCTGCCAAAGGCCCTTGGGTACACCCTCTTAAGCGTGATGCCCTTGTGAACCCCTATGTGAGCTATGTAAAGCCTCTCAATGTCAAGGTTTTTGTTCTCAGCATTGTTGGCGGCGTTCTCAAGCACCTTTAACATATACTTAGCTGCCTTCACAGGGTACTTGCCAACCGGCCATCCCCAGCGATCTGCCAGCCCGCGCTTATGTGGAACCTTCTTGTTGGCGCTCCTGAAGGGGACAGGTTCCTTGAGGTCTATTACCCTCCTTAGGTACTCCTCGGCCTCCAGGAGCCTCATCCCCTTAAGCGTCCTGGCGACCTCAGTCATGACCTTGGGGTGTAGGGGTATGTCCCAGGCCATGGCTTTAGCTGCCCTAGCCTCAATGGCCGGCGTATATGAGTATGTCCAGTTCGGCAACCTCTGTCACCCCTTGGCAGCTATATGCAGGCTGCTCTTTGATGCCTTAAGGCCAGGCTCGCCATGCTGGACCAGCTTGGTGGTGGGGCTGAACTCGCCTAGCCTGTGGCCTATCATCTCAGGTACTATCCTAACAGGGACGAACTCCTTTCCGTTGTAAACACCGATCGTTAGCCCAACCATCTCAGGCAGTATTATCATGTCCCTCGCATGAGTCTTAATCATAACGTCGTTCTTGCCCTGCTTCCTCAGAGCCCTTACCCTGCCCAGCAGCTTCTTCTGAGCTGGCGTCAATCCCCTCATCAACGACCTCCTCTGCCTGGCTGGCAGAAGATCGGCGAGCTCGTCAAGGGATATGGACAGGAGCTCATCTAGGGTCTTCCCCCTGTACCTGAATCTCTTCCACTCGGGCCTTAGCTCGATCGTTGTTGACATTATGTCAGACCCTCAGCGCCAAGGGAAAATTCCAGGACGCCTTTTTAAGTGTTGTGAGAGCCTTGTAAGTGAGGTCAGAAGGCCGGAGCCTCGAATTGCCTTATCATTACCTGCGTGACCACGTCAAGGCCCTCTAACGCCTTACGTACGCCCTCTATGTCCGTTGCTGCCTGACTCATGTCAACTATGAAGACGCACTCGCCCTCCTCCCTCCTGGTTATCGACGTGCACTTGTTAGCGACTATGTCAATCTTCAGCTCGCTGAGCTTCGAGGTAACCTTGGCTAGGGCACCCGGCCTGTCCTGCATTGTGACCTCGATTTGGACCACCTTGGCGTTCTCAGCTAGGATGGGGCTCACAATTATCTCTTTTTTCTCAGAGTCGGCCAACATGGCAACAAGCATGCCTGCCTCGATGCCTAAGGACTCCCTTATCGTCTGGGGTATCGTTATCCTGCCCTTGGAGTCCACCTTGACGAGGCCCGTTAGCTTACTGGACATTCAGTTTCTCACCTCTAATTCACGGCACCACAATTATTAACCTTTGCTTCAGAGTATTAAAGATTTATCTTGGTGTTAGGTGGCATTATGATAGGCAAGTTATGCCACGGTCAGTGTGAGTCTGAGCCTCTCATCCCTTTGTCGTTGGCTGCCCACGTCTTCATCCCGTGGCGTAGGATCTGTTGGACTTCAGAGGAAATAAATCTTGAAAACAGCGTTAGGCCTCCTTCACCTTGTATATCTTGAGCAGGGGTGGTCTCTTCTCGTTAGCCCTATCCTTAGCCTCCTCGACTACCTTGTTTATGTTGTCAAGGAAGTCTCTGGGGAGCTTTCTGAAGAGCGGATGGACGTCACCGAGACTTGACCCAGGGAGAGGTCCCTGTTTCAGCTCGGAAGCCCACGTAGCCTCATGGACGCTTCCCTTTAACCCGAGCTGGCCCCAGAGGTCGTCAGCTATTCTTGGCATGAACGGCGCAATTAGGTGAGCGATACGCTTGACCATGGATGCCCCCACGTATATCACCTTCGCGGCTTCATCCTTAGACGACTTAATTAGGTCCCATGGCGCTCTCTCGTTGAGGTACCTGTTCCCGAGCCTCGCAATCTCTAGGACCTTGTCGGTTCCCTTCTTCAGCTCAATCTGTTCCATTAACATGATATACTCATCTGTAATTGAATCCACCTGCCCCAGAACTTCTAGGTCAGCCGCTTCAATTTGTCCCGGGTCCGGGATTGTGCCAGAGAACCTGCTAGATATAAACGAGAGAACCCTGAAGACAAGGTTCCCTATGTCATCATTTAGCTCGCTGTTAACTATTCTGTAGAACTCACTCCACTGGAAGCTGGCGTCACCATTCTCGGGCCTGAGCCTTATTAGAGCCCACCTCCAGTAGTCACCGGGTGCTATCTCAAGGGCCTCGTCGATCCATACTCCAATCCTCCTGCTCTTGCTGAAGTGCCTTCCCTCGTAAAGGAGGTAATCAGTTGTGCTTATCTTCCAGGGGAGCACGTAGGGCTCCCCAGTGGCTAGGAGCATGGCCGGCAATATAATAGCGTGGAAGGGTATGTTGTCCTTACCTATGAAGTACACCGTCTTCACCTCGCCGTTGAGCCACCATTCTTTCCAAGCGTCAGGGCCGAGCCCCTTCAACATAAGGTACTCCTTTGTTGCACTTACGTAACCCAGCAGCGCGTCGAACCACACATATATCGTCTTACCCTTTGTGTCGCTGAAGGGAGCTGGGACCCCCCACTCTATATCGCGAGTTAGGGCCCTTGGCCTTAGCCCTTGCCTGACCCAGTCAAGGCTGTAGTTCTTCACCTTATCGTCGAGCTGGCTGCCCTCTAACCACCGCCTGAGGGGCTCCTGAACCTTGCTCAGGTCGATGAAGTAGTTAATGGTCTTAACCCAGGTTGGAGTCGCGCCACAGAGTACGCACCTTGGGTTTATCAGGTCCTTTGGGGTAAGGAGCCGGCCACAGTTGTCGCACTGATCCCCACGTGCTTGGTCAAAGCCGCAGTAGGGGCACGTCCCTATGACGTACCTATCCGGTAGGAAGATTTTGTCATTTGGACAGAAGGGCAACTCCTCCTCAGCAGGGTAGATGAGCCCCCTCTCCCTCAACTTTGAGAAGAAATCCTGGACGAACTGTTTATGAACATCGCTTTCAGTCCTTGAGTATAGGCTAAACGAGAAGCTGAACTCTGAGAACAGCCTTAGGTCGTACTCGTGGACCTGGTCTGTAAGCTCCTTTGGCCTCACCCCACGCCTCCTAGCCTCAAGCTCTATTGGGGTGCCATGTTCGTCGCTTCCAGTCACATATATCACTTCATGACCCATGAGCCTCAGGAACCTGGCGTACACGTCAGCGCCCAGCAGGTGAAGTACAGTGCCCAGATGTGGGATGAAGTCAGTGTATGGCCACGCTGACGTCACTATATACTTGGCCACAGCGTCAGCCCCGCTGGCAACTAGTGGGGGGCTTAAAAGCGGTATCTCAGTAACCTGCTAACCTCCATAGGGCCTGAGCAGCCTTAGACTTCCTGGTACCTCCCTCGACCCAATTATTACCACCTTGAGGCGCTCGGCCATGAGTCCCAGGACCTTGACCTCTCCACCCTCGTAAAGAGGGCCTCCCGCGTTATACTCGTAGGACATCAACGTGTAGCCTTCCTCTGTCTTCACGCAGGGTGGATATAGCAGCGCTGTGGGCTGGCTCCCTGGGACCGTTAGCTTTCCCTCAAAGGGCCTTAGGCCATAAAGGCCAGGGCCCTTAATTAACGGGCCGCAGTGAGCACCAGGACCCATAAGAGGGACCCCGACCCAGCTGACTGGCCTCCCAAGGCCCTCAATGACCCCTCGCCTCCAGGGTAGACATCTCCACCCATTGATCCTAAGGCCGCCGAACTCTTCTTTACATTCAACAGGACCTGCCCTGGCCAGAAAGCCCTCATAAGCCTTCTCAGCTGCCTCCTCGCCATAAACAATGAAGTCAACATCTGAGAACTCCTCCTCGGTCCCCATGGCAAAGCTTCCAGTGAGGCCTAGGGACTCAAGGCCATCGCTTAGGTTCGCCATAAGATCTGTGGCCTTTATTACTACGTGACTTAGCCTGCCATCGCCTGAAAGCACCCTCCCAAGCAGAGTCTCGTATGGGGACCTGTAGTCCAGCACGCCATCCACGCTCACATATGGCATTAAGGCTCCATAGAGAGGGTCGTAAATTAAGCGCAACCCGGACCTGCTGAACGAGGAGGCAACTCCAGTTGGTCCATAGCTCTGGATGATCCTGCAGAACTTTATGAGGCCCTTTGACCAGGGTCCCTCCTGGCACACAAAGTATTTCGGTATTATTGGCAGATAGCCAGGTTGCGATGGAAGGCCTATCTCAACCCCTATTAGCCCGCTCCTCAGCGTCACAACGCTGCCGTGCCCGTACCTCAAGTGGCTTGACATAACCTCCCAGGTCAGGAACTATGTAAAGCGGTCCATTTATTTCATCGCGCTGGACCAACCCCCTAACCATGTATTTGCCAGGCGGCAGTTCCTGATACCTAGTCCTCCAGGATATCAGCATGTAGGATCCGGCTCCTTCGGCCCTAAACTCATAAATGGCTGGCGTGAGGTAGGGCTCCATGGGCCCGATCTCGCCAAGCGCCGTGATCCAGCCAAGTGGCCTGAACTCTGACGTGCAGGGCTTCTCGTCAATGGCCCTTAATACCCTTATCGTGTATGGGACGCCCTTGTAGCAAGAGTCCAGTAGCTTTAAGGGGTGAAGGACCAGGAATTCCGATCGTGTAAAGGAGCTCTTCTCCTTAGCAAACCGCTGCCCTTGGTCGCAGTCGTAGACCAGACCTGACCTTTTAAGGTCCCTTAGGGCATCGTAGATCGCTGGAGGCCTTGAGGAATAAACTAGTAGATCAACGTCACTGCCAGGCCTCTGCATACCCAAAGCGTAGCTTCCGGTTAGGCCAATCCATTCGGGGCCCATAACATCAGTTAGCTCCCTTATCTGTTCTGGCAGCCTAGTCCTCCTAAACGCCTCGGATGGGTCAAGGGGGATTGCTCCGTTACGGTACAAGGTATATGCTGTCCTGCCCACACATGAGAGGTACTCAAGCCTTGATAAGGTCTGCCTGCTTGTCCAATGATGCCCTCTATATGGGATGACAATAAGTCTATCCGTAGGGTGCTCGTACCCCCTGACCATCCAGACAACGTCAGAGCCTCTTTCCCTTACTAGCCACCCCTCGAATGGCACGGCATCTCAGGGTTCTACTTAGCGAGAGAATATAAGAGCCGTATTACCAATCTGCCATTGAGGGATCCCTGTGCCTAAAGAGAGTGAGAGGAGGAGAAAGAGGGGCGTCTTTGACGACCTGTTCGAGGAGTTTGACGAGTTGATGAGGAGGTTTGAGGAGGAGTTTGAGGACATGGAGGAGGAGTTTGAGGAGCTAATAAAGAGCGAGGGCAGGACACCGCAGTCTCCGTACTTCTATGGTATAAGGATCTACGTGGGGCC
>JBMFIT010000036.1:0-14226 GCA_049974445.1 Acidilobus sp. | reverse complement strand
ATAATTAGAGCTGAGGGCGCCACCGTGAACTCGATGAGCAATGTGAGGGGGAGGAGGGCGCCTGATGAAGCTCCTCGCGTCGTGGCTGGGAGCCCACGCTCCCTGACCTAGGCGCGGGGGGTCGGACAGGGGGGATGAGGGCGAGAGGTTGAACACAAATTCATGAGACCTCAGTGAAAGCCCTACCCCTATGCGGTTGGGTTGACGGGCAGGCCCAGGGCCGCCTCCCTCCTCAGCCTCCCCCTCTCGACGAGGAGGAGGGCCCCTGCGACGGCGAAGAGGACGAGCTGGACGAAGTCATATATTGAGATCAGTCCAAGGACGACCAGCAGCACGCCGAGGGCGGCGCAGTGGGAGGCGGCTGCGGTCAGCTCGCCCCTGCTGATCGCGGGCCGAACAATCGTAATCACGATGACGCTAACCGCTAGCCCAACAAGGCCGGTTGACGTCAAGACAACCCCAAGGGCCCTCATCATTGAGTACATGGAAGTGACTGCCTGAGGGGTAATGTTGACGGCGACGAACGGGTAGGCGGAGAGGACCCTATGGAGTGTCTCGTTGAAGTAGGCGAGGCCCAAGGAAGTGACGTAGAGGCTGGCCCCTCCAACCGCTAGCCCAATTAGCCCCCCAACTAGGGCGAGCACCCCTGAGGCGAGGACGAGGGACCTCTCGGCCAACCTGCCCCCCGACGACCAGGACCAGTTGACGTTAATAAGGCATGCGGGCCTGAGGGTGGTGGAAGCGCGCTTTACGGGGCTGTCGTATGGGTTTCTCTAAATAGAAAAAATAAGTACCCATTCTCTTATAATAGAAAATGGGACGTGCCATGACTGGGAAGGTCTCGATATTCCTTATATCGCCAACGTACGAGAAGCTCCTGTCCACGGCCGTCATAACTCAGGGGGCCGTGTCGCAGGGCATGGAGGTGTTCATATTCCTGAGCTTCGCCCAGGTCGCCTTCAAGAGGGGGGAGGTTGAGAAGTTCTCAAAGCTCGGCAAGGACTACGAGGAGTATAAGGACGCCGCCGTCAATTACCTGACGACCAAGAACGTGAGCTGGTTCACAATGCTTAGGGAGGCCAAGAAGATGGGCAAGGTCAGCATCGTGGCGTGCAGCCTCGTCGCTGACATGCTTGGCCTGAAGAAGGGCGACTTTGACCCAACGCTAGTTGACGATATCGCTGGCGTCGCAACGTTCCTATCCGAGGCCGCGGAGTCGGACGTGGTGTTATACATCTGAGCCTCAGGCCCTGGGCTTTTTTCCCCTCCTTCACTATTTCCCCTGGGTGTCGACCTTAGGGGGACCGCTTGACCTAGCCCTCGGGTTGTCGCTTGTAACCCTAGGCTCCCTGGCGTACGCTTACTCGTTCGAGTCAATAGCCTCGGCCGTCGGGCTCGACCAGGGGAGGGCCGGGGCTGTCGTGAGCCCGCTCCTCACCTCCCTCCCCGAGCTGGCCGTTCTCTTGGCAGCGGTGGTTGGCGTGGGTGGCGAGCAGGGCCTTGAGGTTGGGGAGGGCACCGTGATTGGGGAGCCCCTGGTTATTTCCACGCTCTCGACCCCGTTCGTCCTCCTGGCCTCCGGTTGGCTAAGGGTCGAGAGGTCCGTCGCGAGGTATTACATGGCCTTCCTCGCCCTCTTCCCGTTCGTCCTCGCGCCCCCGGCGCTCTCCAATCATCCCCTTGCCAGGACCGCCGTCGCCGTAACCCTGCTCGCCTTCTACGTCGCCTTCTCGGCCTCTGGACATGGCGAAGAGGCCATACCAGCCCCTCGTACGAGGGCCCGCCCGGCGACCCTAGTCCTGGCGGCCTCCATTGCCTCGTTTACCTTTGGCTCAAGGGAGCTGGTTGAGGGCGTCCTGTGGGCCTCAGGCCCCCTCGGGCTGCCCCCCTTCAGCGTCGCCTCCCTGCTGGTTCCATCGGTCACCGCCCTCCCGGAGACGGGGGCCGCTGCGGTATGGGCAAGGAGGGGGCTTGGGACCATGGCGGCCTCGGCCCTGGTGGGGGAGCAGGTGCTCTATGCAACCGTCTACCCTGCCGTGGCCCTCCTGGTGGCCCCCTGGCCCTTCACATCGGCGTCAATCACGGCCGTTATAGTCACGGAGGCCGCGATGGCAATAACGGCAATAGGGGTGTGGAGGGGTAAGCTCGGGCGGGCCCAAGCTGCATGGGGGCTCGTCCTTGTAATCATCTACGCCTCGTCCTTGGCCCTTGCCAGGTAGGGGCCTGAGCCCCTATTGGGTGAAGGCCCCTCACAGCGTTAAGGGCGCGCATGGCCAGGCTCGTGAGGCTCGAGTCGATGGAGGGCTTCTACAGGACCCTTCACCCCTCCCTCACGGTTGTCCTCATAACTGGCTGCCCGAACGGGAGGATCAACACTATGCCGGCGTCGTGGAACATGCCAGTCGCAGAGGATCCCCCTTCCGTGGCAGTCTCGGTCTACAGGGAGGCCTACACGTTCCAGTGCCTGGAGTACAGGCCTGAGGCCACGATCAATGTCCCCGACCTGACGATGGCTGACGTCGTCTATGCCATGGGCAGCGTCTCTGGGAGGGACGTTGACAAGGTCTCGAGGTTCAGGCTCAGGCTTGAGCCATCAGAAAGGGTCTCGGTCCCGAGGTGGTCTGACGCAGTCGCCTCGCTGGAGGCGAGGGTCTCTGGGAGGATGGACGTTGGTGAGAGCAGGGTCTACGCCTTCGAGGTCCTGGCGGTATACGTGAGGGGGGGCGTCTACACCAGGTGGGGCTATGACTTCACTAAGGTGAACCTGCTGCTACACGGCTCAGGCAGGACATTCTATGAGGTCGGTAGGCAGGTTAGGGCTAGGCCAGCTCTGTAGGGCATGTTTCAAAAGTTTAAATATTGAATAGATGAAAGGTAAGCGGTGTGAGCCCTGTTAGACCTGGGAGGGGTGAGGGTTCCCATAATAGACGACCTTGACCCTAAGGGGGCGAAGGTCCTCCTTAGGGTTGACGTGAACTCCCCGGTTAACGATGAGGGGAAGGTAATAGATGACTCGAGGATAAGGGCCCATGCCCCCACCGTCAGGGAGCTTGTAGAGAGGGGCAACGCGGTCGTAGTTATGTCGCACCAGGGCAGGCCAGGCGACAAGGACTTCATAAGCCTCGACCAGCACGCCGAGCTGCTCTCGAAGCACGCCAATGTCGAGGTCAGGTTCATAGACGACGTGGCAGGTCCCTGCGCAAGGGACGCCATAAGGTCCCTCAGGCCTGGGGAGGTGCTAATGCTAGACAATACCAGGCTCTACGCCGAGGAGGTCGTTGAGGGGCCGCCGGAGGCCCAGGCGAGGACAATGCTTGTCAGGAGACTGGCACCGCTGTTCGACGCGTACGTGAACGACGCCTTCGCGGCGGCCCACAGGGGCCAGCCAAGCCTCGTCGGCTTCCCTCTGCTGTTAAGGTCGGCTGTGGGCAGAGTCATGGAGAGAGAGCTGAGGGCCCTGTCAAGGCTCTTCAACCCGGACGACTCCCCCAAGGTCTTCGTGCTGGGTGGAGGGAAGGTGAACGACACCCTGAGGATCGTTGCGAACCTTGCAGAGAAGAGGATGGCCGAGAGGATCCTGACGGGCGGGCTTGTGGCAGAGGTGTTCGCGGTCGCAAAGGGAATAGACATAGGGAAGACGAACCTTGAGGTCCTCGAGAGGCTAGGGCTGATGGCCCTCATCCCGAGGGCGAGGAGGCTCATCATGATGGGGGCCCCAGTGGAGGTGCCCATAGACTATGTTACGGAGAGGGACGGCGAGGTCAGGGATGAGCCTTCGTCTAGGGTGACAGGCGTGATTAAGGACATAGGGCCGGCGACCAGGGACTTCTACTCGTCGATAATCAGGGAGGCCAGGGTCGCGATCCTGAGGGGGCCCATGGGCGTAATTGAGGACACGAGGTACAGGGAGGGCAGCAGGGCGGTGCTGAGGGCGGCCGGCGGGGGGTCTGGCTTCGTGATAATCGGAGGGGGCCACATGGTGAGCGTCGCTGGGGACTTCGGTGAGATACCACAGGAAAAGGTCCACGTCTCAACCGGCGGTGGCGCGATGCTCGTCTTCCTATCAGGCGAGCCGCTCCCGGCCGTTGAGGCCATAGCGAGGGGGGTGAGGTGAAGGTGATAAGGGTCGCCGTCAACGGCTACGGGACCATAGGCAAGAGGGTTGCGGACGCCGTCAGTCTCCAGCCGGACATGCGGCTCATAGGCGTCGCCAAGATTAGGCCGAGCTTCGAGGCCCTAGGGGCGGTCAGGGCTGGGATACAGCTCTTCGTGCCGGAGGGCGCCGAGGAGCAGTTCGAGAGGGCAGGGATCAGGGTGGCTGGCACTGTCAGGGACATGATCTCAAGCGCTGACGTGGTTGTCGACGCAACCCCTGACGGCGTAGGGGAGAAGAACAGGCCCGCCTACGAGTCAGCTGGTGTCAGGGCGATATTCCAGGGGGGTGAGGAGCCGGAGGTAGCCGAGGCCTCGTTCTCGACCCTCTGCAACTACGACGAGGCCGTCGGGAGGAGGTTCGTCAGGGTGGTCTCCTGTAACACAACCTCCCTCCTCAGGGTCATCTGCTCGCTTCAGAGGGTCAGCAGGCTGAGGAGGGTAAGGGCAGTGATAGTCAGGAGAGCCGCGGACACGAAGGAGGTGAGGAGGGGGCCCATCAACGCGATCCTACCTAACCCTGCTAGGACGCCTAGTCATCACGCGAGGGACGTGAAGACCGTCCTCAGGGACCTTGACATATTCACGATGGCTGTGATCGTCCCGACTACGCTTATGCACATGCACCTCATCTACGCTTACTTCGACGGCCCGGTCAGGAGGGAGGACGTTATTGAGGCCCTCTCTACGACGCCTAGGATCGTCCTTATACCCCCAACCCTTGGGGTTGAGGGCACTGCCCACCTCTTCGAGGTCGGGAGGGACTTAGGGAGGATGAGGGGTGACATGCCTGAGGTCATGGTCTTCTCGGAGTCGGTCGGCGTCTCAGGCGACGAGGTCGCCCTGATGTATGCGGTTCACCAGGAGTCGGTCGTGACGCCTGAGAACGTTGACGCCATTAGGGCCGTGACGGGGACAGCGGGAAGGGAGGAGTCCTTAAAGATAACTGACTCGACCCTCAACATCATGAGGGGGTGGCTTGCGTGACTGAGCCTACCTACTACGTAAGCTTCTGGTTCAGGGAGATCCTGGTTCCCGTCGACGGTTCTGCGAGCAGCCTTAAGGCCCTTGACCTAGCCGTCGACTTCGCCAGAAGGTATGGGTCAAGGATCACCGTACTGGCCGCCGTACGCGGGGACCCTGAGCAGGTCAGGAGGGCCGTGGAGTCGAGGGTGGGAGGGGTGGCCCCCTATGGGTTCAAGTACGCGAAGCTTGACGAGGCGACGAGCCCGGCAAACGAGATACTGAAGGAGCTCGGGACCGGAAAGTACGATGCCGTCATAATAGGGGCGAGGGGGCTTACGGTAAGTGACGTAAACATAGGCTCGACCGCCATGGCGGTTGTGGCGAACGCCCCTGTGACGGCTATAATCGTCAGGTAAGGCCAAGGGCCCTTAGCGTCTCCTGTTTGGGCCTCCCACCCTCGTCATAACCCCTCAGCCTGTAGTAAAGGCCGAGCATCCCCCTCCACTCACCCTCTGTGAGGACGAACTTGGAGCCCTCGAACTCTACGGGCTCTCTGAGCCACCTCGGTGGCAGCCTGTCCTCGTCTATGTTGGTCTCGTTCATGGCCCTGTGGAGGACTATTATCCTCCTCGCGACGTTCCTCAGGGTCTCCTCCGTGTAGCCGAGGCCTGTGACGACGTTGAGTACCCTGACTAGCTCAGGCCACCTGTAGGCGTTCCTCCCGAACTTGCAGAGCGGGGCGCTGTCGTAGATCGCGTTCCTCTCCTCGAGGTCCATCACGGCCCTCACCTTCTCCTCGCCGGTGGCCTGCCTGCCGCCGGCGAGCCCAGGGATGTCGATGGCGTAGGCGCTGGCCCAGAGGTGGTCAGCCCCCCTCTCGGCCACCGCGTAGTTGAGCGCCATCCCCTTCAGCGTCCTGGGGTCGTAGCCAGCCGGGTCAAGCCCCTTAACCTCAACGGCGGCCCATGGGGCCCCGAACCTCTCGGCGGCGACCCTGACGCCGTCAGCGAAGACGTCACCCACGCCCTCCCTCCTCGCGATCATCTCCGCGAGCCTCGCCATCCCCTCGGCGTCGCCGAAGCGCGGCAGTCCACTGACCAGACCCCTCTCCCTCAGGTATGCTGCGAGCGCCAGGGCGTTGCCTGTAGATATCGTGTCCATGCCTAGGTCGTCTATGAGGGCCCCCAGCCTTATGAGCTCGTCTGGGTCGGCGACCCCTGTGAGCCCCGCCAGCGCCATGGTCGTCTCGTACTCTAGCTCGTAGACGTTGAGGTACCTGCCCGACCTCACGAGCTTGTGGCAGGCCACCGGGCAGTGGGCGCAGGTCGCCCTGGCGGGGACAAGGTAGCTAGACCTGAGGCTCCTGAACCACGATATCCTCTCCCAGCCAGGGAGCTGGACGGCCGTCCAGTAGATCGAGGGGAAGAAGCCAGTCCCGTTGGCGGCGTCTATTGTGCCTAGCGTCCCGTTTTCCCTATAGGACCTGGCGGCCTCCCTGAGCCTCTCCGTCATCTCCTTGACGAGGGCCCACGTCGCCTCTGGGTCGTGCGGTTCGACGCCCGTGAAGCCTGGGACGAAGACGACGGCCTTGAGGTTCTTAGACCCCATCACTGCCCCTCCGCCGGTCCTCCCGAACTGCCTCCAGGTCTCGTGGCCTATCGAGGCGAACCTCACGAGGTTCTCCCCAGCGGGCCCTATCACGGCGACCGCGGAGTCGTTGCCGTGCAGCTCCCTGAGCCTCCTCTCCGCCTCAAAGGAGCCCAGCCCCCAGATGTCGTCGGCCCTCCTGACCTCGGCCCTCCCGTCCTCAACGAGTATATAGGAGGGCCTCTCGGCCCTGCCGGTGACCATGAGGACGTCGGCGCCGGCGTACCTCATCTTGACGGCCAGCGAGCCGCCTACGGTTGAGTAGCTCCACCTCCCCGTGAGGGGCGAGACGAAGACCGCAACGGCCCTCGAGGACATAGGGATCCCGGTCCCGGCTAGGGGCCCTGAGGCCAGGATGAAGGGGGAGTCGGGGGAAAGCGGGTCCATCCCCCTCCTGTATCCTGTAGCCTGGCCCAGCCTCAGGCCCAGGCCCCTCCCGCCTAGGAAGGCCTTGACCTCGTCCTCCCTCACCAGCTCAACGACGCCCTTCCCCTTGCTCAAGTCGACCCTTATGACCCTGCCGAAGGCGGCCATACGATTGGTTAGGGCACTTTTGGAGGAATTAGGCGTTACACGCTGGGTTTGGGCTTCGCGGGATTTCATAGTACTTTATATCAATCCTCAGCCCTTGGGCTTCACCAGGGTTCCTAGGGCCCTGTGGGCGAGGCGGAGGTCCCTGGCAGGACCATGAAGGACTATGAAGTGATTGGGGTGAATGCCAAGGGATAAACGGCATTTAGAGGGAGTGCGCGATGAGGCTGGGGATGCTATGTACCTAAATAAGGTTAAGGGGTGGGAGAGATGGGAAAAGAGGTCACTCAGAAACGGGGCCCTTGATGCCGAGCTTCTCCCTAACGGCGGCCTGGGCCGCTGCCAGCCTTGCTACCGGCACTCTGTACGGGGACGCGCTGACGTAGTCGACGCCGGCACTATGGAAGAAGTTTATTGAGGCAGGGTCACCGCCGTGCTCACCGCAGACGCCTACCTCGAGCTTCGGGTTAGCCTCCTTGCCCTCCTTCGTCGCTATCTCGACAAGCCTTCCTACGCCCTTCTCGTCAACTCTGTCGAAGGGGTCAAAGGGCAGTATGCTCTTGTCAAGGTACACTGACATGAACTTGTTCTCAACGTCGTCCCTGCTGAAGCTGAAGGTCGCCTGCGTAAGGTCGTTTGTTCCGAAGCTGAAGAAGTCGACCTCCTGCGCTATCTCAGAGGCGGTGAGGGCCGCCCTGACGGTCTCTATCATGGTGCCTATCTTGACATTCAGCTTGACACCGTACTCCCTCTCGACGTCCTGAAGGGCAGGGATGACTGCGTTGTTCTTGACGAACCTTATCTCGCTTACGTCAGCGACCTGCGGTATCATTATCTCAACGACGGGGTGCTTGCCCTCCTTGATCAGCTCGGCTGCGGCCTCGGCTATGGCCCTGGTGAGGTAGTAGTAGATAACTGGGTAGGTGACCCCAACCCTGACTCCCCTGTGGCCCATCATGGGGTTGGCCTCCTGGAGCGCCTTGACTCTCCTGTAGAGCCACTCGGTCTCCTCCAGCTTCTTCCTGAGCTCGGCGGCCTCAGATGACCTGCCCGACTTCTCAGCCTCCTCGTGCTTGGCCCTCAGCTCGTAGATCTGGGACAGGAGCTCCTCGCTGGCTGGCAGGAACTCGTGGAGCGGCGGGTCTATCAGCCTTATCACGACGGGCTTCCAGTCCATTATCTCAAGCATCTCCTTGAAGTCAGGCCTTATCATGTCGGCAAGCTCCTTCATGTGCGCCTCCCTCTCCAGGTCGGTCTCGGAGAGGATGACCTTCCTCAGCGCCTCGAGCCTCTCCGGCTTCCTGAACATCCTCTCTATCCTGAGGAGGCCAATGCCCTCGGCGCCGAACTTCTTGGCCATCATCGCGTCCTCAGGCACGTCGGCGTTCGCCCTCACCCCTAGCTTCCTGGCCTCGTCAGCCCACCTAAGGAGCTCGTCAAGCCACCCGCCTATCTCTGGGGTTATTGTGGGCAGCTGGCCAAGGTAGACGTTGCCGGTGTTGCCGTCAATTGTGACCCAGTCCCCCTCCCTGACTATTGTCCCATTCACCTCGAACCTCCTGCCCTCATAGTTGATCTTTATGACCTCAGCGCCAACGACGGCAGGCTTGCCAATGGCCCTCGCAACTATCGCTGCATGTGACGTCATGCCTCCCCTGGAGGTAAGCACGCCCTGGGCTGCGTAGAAGCCGTGCACGTCGTCGGGCTTCGTCTCTACCCTCACCAGGATGACCTTCTTGCCCTGCTTTGCCCACTCGACGGCGTCGTCGGGGTTAAACACGACCTGACCGCTGGCGGCCCCCGGCGAGGCTGGCAGACCCTTTGCTATCGGGGAGGCCTTGAGCTTGGGGTCGATCGTCGGGTAGAGGAGCCTCCTCACCTGCTCGGGGTCAACCTTTAGCAGGGCCTCCTCCTTCGTTATTAGGCCCTCCTTGGTCATCTCGACAGCGGTCCTCACCCTGGCGAGCGGCGTCATCTTGGCGACCCTGTTCTGGAGGAAGTACAGCTTGCCCCTCTCTACGGTGAACTCTATATCCATCACGTCCCTGTTTAGCTGCTCGAGCTTCTTGCCCGCCTCTATGAGCTGGTTGTAGACGCTGGGCATCCTCTTCTTCAGCTCGTCAAGGTCGAGAGGGGTCCTGATCCCAGCTACGACATCCTCTCCCTGGGCGTTTGGGAGGAACTCACCGTATGGCCTGTTCTCGCCAGTCGACTGGTCCCTGGTGAAGTAGACGCCCGTCCCGGAGTCCCATCCCATGTTTCCGAAGACCATGGTGACAACGTTAACCGCCGTACAGTCAGCCATCTCGGGCGTTATGTTGTTGGCTATCCTGTAGAATATGGCCCTCGGGTTCATCCATGACCTGAAAACCGCCCTTATGGCGAGCTCAAGCTGAACGTACGGGTCCTGGGGGAACTCACCCCACATCTTCCTGACTAGGGACTTGTACTCCTCAACGAGCTCCTTTATCAGCTTCAGCGACCCCTGCCACATCCCAGGCGCGACGTCCTTTGGCGGCTGAGCGTCAAGCCTGGGCGAGTACTCGGGGTAGACCTTCCTTATCGCGGCAAGCTCATCCCTGTAGGCCTTCTCAGCCTCCCTCGCGAACTGCTCGCTCTTGGCTTCAAAGGCCTGGGTGAACGGCTTCTCGTCGAGAGCCAGCACGATCCTCGCAAACATCTGGATGAACCTCCTGTATGCGTCATAGGCGAACCACTCGTTGCCGGTGGCCTTTGCCAGGGCGATTACACTCTTGTCATTGAGGCCTAGGTTCAGGACTGTGTCCATCATGCCGGGCATTGAAAGGGCGGCCCCCGACCTGACAGATACCAGGAGCGGTATGCCCTCAGAGGAGCCGAACTTCTTGCCCGTCCTCCTCTCTAGCTCCTGCATGTGCTCCCTCACGCTGTCCATCAGGCCCCTCGGCAGGTCGCACTGGTCGATGAGGCCCCAGACCCTCTTAATTATCTCGTCCCTCACCTGCGGCGGCGGGTTCCTCCTGAGCTCGCGCTCCAGCTCGTCTATGTCGGCCCTCCTGAACGAGTAGAAGTCCCTGCAGGCCTCTGTGGTAATTATGAACCCCGGGGGGACCGGCAGGCCCATCTGGGTCATCTGGGCGAGGGATGCCCCCTTGCCGCCGAGGAGCTTCTTGTCGCGCCAGTCACCCTCCTCAAACCAGAGCACGTACTTCTTGACCTCCAATCCTTCCACCTTTCAATAGGGCAAGTTTGCGACCCATAATATAAGCCCTACTATGATGTCCTGAAAGTAGGGATGGCCTTCAGCCTTGGCCGTCAGGCATTGAGGAGATGGGCTTGGGGCGCTGGAGGCGTGAAGGCCCTTCCCGTTAAGAGCATCAGGGCTATCGCGATAACCATCAGGGCTATCGCAAGCACTATTGCTATTGTTGCCATCTTCCACGAGGTCCCAAATACTATCGGGATTGGACCTATCATGACAACGCCTCCGGCCTCGACCCTCTGTCCCTGTTGGCCTAGGGCTGACAGGAGGACTGCCGCAACTATTACAGCCATGCCTGCGAATATCAGGAGGAACCCGACAGCCAGCCACAGGCCGAGGCCTGCCATGCTCTCCTGGAGGTTATGATGCCCGGGGCTTAATTCCCTTAGCTGAGCCTCAGGCCCGCTGCGGGAGCTCAGGGAACTTCATGAGCCCCCTAACCTCAGGGGGCACCCTGTCGATCCTCTTGAGCATCCACTGGACGTCCTCCCTCACCTTCCTGAACCTGTCGTCTAGCATCCTGGGGATGCCGTCAATTACCGGGTACCACCTCCCACAGCTCCTGCAGACCAACACCCCCTCAATCACGTCCTTATCCACGCACCCCTGGCAGACTTCAAGGGGGACGTCCTTGGCCGGCCTTCTGAGGAAGTAGCAGGTCTCCCTACACTTGACCTTGGAAGGGTCGACGTTTGCCTTGGAATCCTCAACCTTGAGCTCAACTAGGACGAGGTCCGGGCTCTTGCAGACCGGGCATGCCAGAAGCTCGAAGAAGAAGTACCTCAATCCCCTGACCCCCCGCACTTGGACCGGTAGAGCGAGAGTATCTCATCAACGAGGGCCTTCGCCTTTGAGTCGGACTTCGCCTCGACCGAGATCCTAACTATCGGCTCCGTCCCGCTGGGCCTAACCAGCACCCAGAAGTCGTCGCCTATCACCTTCACGCCGTCTATTGTTATCTGCCTGAATCCTGAGAACCTCTCCTTCACGGCCTCCACGAGGCATTCGGCCTCCTCCCTTGTAGCCGTCGCCTTCGTCTTTATAGTGTAGTAGTAGGGCAGGTAGTCCAGCATCTCTCCGAGGCTCTTGCCGGTCGAGGCCAACATGTAGAGGGCGAGTGCCGTCGTCATGCCTCCGTCCCTCACCGGATGATGGGGCACGTGCATGTAGCCGCCGTTGTCCTCAAATCCACTTATGCCCCCTCCTCCAAGCAGGTTCCTGGCAATTGTAACGCTCCCGACAGGGTTCCAGACGACCTCGACGTTGGCAGGCTTAAGGTACTCCTCCACAACCGTGCTGCTCGAGACGGCGGTGTAGGCCTTGAGCGGGTACCCCTTCCACCTGCCAGACTCCACAACGAACCTGGTGAGGAGGGCCCCTGCCCTGTCGCCCCATACTATCCTCCCCCTCTCGTCAATCAGCATCGCCCTGTCGGCGTCGCCGTCATGGGCGACGCCAATTACGGCACCGGACTCTACTACGAACCTCTTGGTGAGGGTCAGGTTCTCCTCATTGGGCTCAGGGTTCCTTCCTGGGAAGGCGGGGTCAAGGTTGCAGTTCACGGTCAGGGCCCTGACCCCGAGCTCCCTCAGTATGAGGGGTGTTGTGACTGCGCCGACGCTGTTGGCGCAGTCAACAAGGACCCTGAACTCCCTCTTAGCGATTAGGTCAACGTCGACCTGGGACACGATGGCCTTCACGTAGCTATCTATGACGACCTGTGAAACGTCAACCACGTCGTAGACCATTGACCTCCACGGCAGGTTGGTCTCATGGCCCCTGAAGTAGTAGTCCTCTATTATGGGCTCCCTCTCGTGCGGTATCTCAACGCCGTCGGCCTCTATGACCTTTATTCCGTTATACTCCCTCGGGTTATGGCTGGCCGTTACCATAACGCCCCCGTCAAAGCCCATGGACTTAACCCCGTACTGAAGCGTGGGGGTAGGCACGAGGCCCACATAGTAGACCTTGACGCCCTCAGCCATCATGCCGGCCGCGATGGCCCTAGCGATCGCGTCGCCAGCGGCCCTGACGTCCCTGCCGAGAAGTATCCTGGCCCCCTGGCCGAAGTAGGCCCCTATGGCGTGGCCCATCCTGAGGGCAAAGGTCGGGGTCATGAGGTCTCCAACTATCCCCCTTATCCCGTCTGTGCCGAACAGCTTGGTCAAGGTTTCCCTCTGGGGACCTAACCAAGGGGGCTATTAATTCTCAGCATCAAGCCCGAGCTCTTCAGCGCACATACGCCGAACCTTTCGACCATGACGCCCAGTTTTTAGTTGACGGGCTGGGCTTTGCTTCATAAATTCACCTGTTGGCCGGCCTTTGTTACGAGGTTAGCATCGCCTCGATCTCCCCCAGTCCAACGTACGCCAGTATGAGGCCAATGAACGTGCTTATTAGGAGCGGGACGGCAACCAGCAGCCCCCCCGCCTGTAAGAGGCCATTGGCATATGACGTGCCTACCTCGATGAGTCCCACTCCTACAAGTATGAAACCCATGATAGCAATCGCGGTTCCGACCATAATGAGGACGAAACCGCCTACGAAGGCGAACATAGCGCCGACGATCATCACGATTGCGCCCACCAGCACGAGGAGGACCCCGGCCACGCCTACGGACCCGCCCTTCCCGGCGGCTGCAAGGCTCTTGAATCCGGAGCTAAGGCTCGAGAACGCTATGAGAACGAGGATTAGTGCCACTATGGAGAGCAAGGCCGCAGCCGCTATGACGCTAATCGCGGCGGGGGACGAGACGTACGCTGACCCGTAGATCATGAAGGGCCTGTGGAACCCCGCTGTTGCCTTGGCCGCAGTCGCGAAGGCCAGACCCGCAATGGCGGCAATGGCCACGAATACCAGGAGTGGGGTCAGAAGGAGGAAAAGGACTCCTCTCCTCAGGGCCCTGACGCCCTCTAGCTCAAGCGTTGACATTGTCGGCTACCTCTCGCTCAACGGCGCTTCGGCTAATATATCCGGTAGCCTACAGGCTAGCCGAACTGACGTGCTGGGGGAGCTGGCTGCCCTCTCGGCGGCCCTGGTATGGGCCTACGCAAGTGTCACGTACAAGCCGTTCGTGCAGAGGTACGGCCCGATGAGAGTTAACGTGATGAGGATGTTCTACGCATCAGTCGCCGCCCTCGTCCCTGCCCTCATTATAGGGGTCGCGAAGTCGGCATCACTATGGGCTATGGCCAGCGGGGCCCTCTCACTCGGAGCCGGGGACACCATGTACTTGGCCTCTATAGGCATGGTCGGCGTCTCCGTCGCCGCCCCTGTCTCATACACCTTCATCATACTCGGTGAGGTGATGGCCCTGTCGGTCGGGGAGAGGCCGACGCTGCTCCTCGCTCTGGGTGGCGTGATGGTCGTGGTAGGTGTCACGTTGATAAGCAGGGGACCGAGGGGCAGGGCTAGGCCGCTCGGGATCGTGCTCGCCCTTGCCGCAGCCATCGCTTGGGCGGCCGGCTGGGTCATGATAAGAGTCGCTGACGTCGGGGGTCTCAGCCCCATAGTGGCGGCCTTTCTCAGGGTCGCAACGGCAGGCATCGTGCTGGCAGCCGTTACTTCAATGAGGGAGGGCGGCCTGAGGTGGGCCCTGGCAGAGACGGCGAGGACGAGGCTGCCCCTAGTGGCGGCGGCAGACCTTGCCGGTGGCTCCGCGCTGTTTGCCCAGGCCCTGGGGGTGGCTT
>JBMFIT010000035.1:0-14331 GCA_049974445.1 Acidilobus sp. | reverse complement strand
CCATTTGGAGGCAAGGCCACGACCCCTTATCATCCTCTGAAGCTCAACTATAGACCTGGCAACAGCCTCTGGCCTAGGCGGGCAGCCCGGTATGTAGATGTCCACTGGAACGACCTGCCACGGCCTAACTATGTTATAGCTGTTATAGAAGATGCCCCCGTCAAGGGCGCAGGCCCCCATGGCTATCACAAACTTTGGATAGGGCATTTGTTCCCAGGTTATCCTGACAGTGCAGGCCATTTTCTTGGTGACGGTGCCTTCTATTATTATGAGGTTGGTCTGCCTTGGGCTAACCCACGGAAGCGAACCGTACCTCTCGTTGTCAAATCTTGGCCCCCAGGCAGCACCTATCTCGCAGCCGCAGCAACTGGTCATAAGGTGAACGGGCCAGAGACTGAAGGCCGTCGCCCAGTCGACAAGCCTGGCAACGGTTCCCTTAATCAGGTGCTCCTTGGCGAGCTGGGCAGCGACTTCAAGGTTCCCTATATACGCCTTTCCCTCCTCGGCTTGAGAAGTCTGTGCCAAACCCTGTCACACCCCCCACTGGCTTACTTTCTTCGAGACGTAAGCTCCATACGCGAGGAGTGGGGCGAACACTGCCACTAGTATCAAGTATAGGATGGCCAGATCCCCGCTGTACTCCCTTGAGGCAGCAGCAAGGAAGGTCAGCAGTACGACAGCGGGTTCGAGGGCCAAGAACATTATCAGGTAGCCAAAGTACTGGAACGTAAGCCTTGACTTTCCAACCCCCCTTGGGGGGTTTGAGGACTCGAATGGAAGGTACTTGTAGGGCTCTGACCTATCTATCCTCTTGCCAGCCCTCAACGCTATGCGAAGGAGAAGGACAGTACCGACAAGAACAGCAAGGATTACCATGGGGACAATTATGAACGAGTTTGCCGTCAACACGACTGTACTATACGCGATAGACAAGTTTCAGGCACCGCCGAATCCGTCAAGGAAAGAACTGATATAAATTTCTTGATAACGGGTGAGGAATGGCGGGTCATTTCAAGGCCCTTCAGGGAGATAAGTCTAAAATCGTTGGCCCTGGCCATACCTCGGGTGCGAGTATGGTCGAGAGGGTTCCGCCGGAGGCTGAGGTCAAGTACAACAAGTATCTACAGCTGAGGGACACCTATAACGCGATAGTCCAACAGAGGCTAGCCGCTGAGACCTCACTGAGCGAGATCGAAAAAGTTCTCGAGAGGCTTAACAGCCTTTCAGACGACGCTGAGGTCTATAAGATGACGGGGTTCGTCCTAGTTAGGGCATCGAAGGCCGACCTCCTCAAGGAGCTTCAGGACAGAAAGGAGGAGCTAGAGCTAAAGATCAAGGCCCTCAAGAATCAGGAGGACCTTGTCAAGGGTGAGCTTGAGAGGCTAGCCAGTGAGCTTCAGGCACTTGTTCAGGGCGCGGGCCAGTCCCAGGCTAAGGCTGGAGGGGCGTGAAGGCGTCCTGAGGCCATTCGTTCTCAGCCCCTCTAAGGAGGCTCAGCAGTTTCTCTCTAGCTTGGCTTACCTAGCGCGCGGGAAAAGGGTCGTCATAGCTACTCACGGAAACGCTGATCTCGACGCAGTGGCGTCAGGCCTTCTCCTGTGTGAGACGTTAAAGGCCAATTCCGTGTCATCATGTTGTCTTATGATACCAGATGGTCCTAACAAGGGGGTAAGGGATGTAGTCGCTCAGCTAGGGATCGACTTGCCTATATGTTACAGCGAAGGATACGAGGTAGTCGTTGTGGTTGATGCCTCCAACTGGTCCCAGATCCGGTGTGAGGAAGAGTGTTATGGGAGACTTGCACTTCTAGATCATCATGAGCCAGGATCGTTATCTATGGCTTCCTCTGTTAGATATGTAGACACTAATTCGCCCACATGCACAGAGTTGGCAGTGGAGGTCATGGAGGCCGCTGGTGTCAGGCCCCCCTCCCCGTTGGCCACGCTTGCCTTAACTGCAATACTAGACGAGACTAGCCTGTTTGAGAGGTCTTCCTACAGGACGTTCCTTGCGGTCGTAGACCTCTTGGCGGCCGGGGGAGATTATGAAAGGGCTGTCGGCATGTTGAGAAGGTCTAGGTCCGATGAAGCTGCTGACCTGAGAATCGCTAGACTTAAGGCTGCCTCAAGGCTGAGGATCTCAAGGGCCTGCGCAGACCTAATAGTAACCTCGACCTACGTTGGATCCTACGAGGCCGAGGTTGCCAGAACACTAGTTTCCTTGGGGGCTGACGTAGCTATCGCGTTTAAAGAGAACAGGGCTTCCATTAGAGTCTCAAAGCGGGCCTTAGGGAGAGGGGTCAGCGCATCAGACCTTGCATCTTACCTGGCTAGCAAGCTAGGTGGAGAAGGGGGTGGTCACAAGGGGGCGGCAGCTCTTAACCTCCCCACTGAAGTAGATGAAGAGAAGGCAGCCTCCCGCGCGCTTGAGCTGACAGTGTCATACATAGGGAGGGTTTGTGGGGGGACTGGTGGTGTCAGAGGAGCGTAGAAGGCCGAGGGTATACGCTGACGTTAGGGAGGAGTCATCAGGCGTTCCCAACATGCTTGAGAAGCTAGGCGTCATGGTGATAAGAAGGCAGCTACCTGAGGGAGACTACCTCATACCTGACGACGTAGTTGTAGAGCGCAAGTCCGCGAGTGACTTCGTCTCGTCCCTCTTTGACGGAAGGCTTTTTGAGCAGTCCTCAAGGCTTGCTGAAGGCCATGAAGAAGTATACTACCTCATAGAGGGCGATCTGTTTCGTGAGATCAGGCTGTGGCCTTCAAGGAGAAGACAGCTCCTTGGCGCCCTCGTCACCTTGGTTGCAGTCTACGGTGTGAAGCTCCTATGGAGTCCGTCAAGGGAAGAGAGCGCTGAGCTCATAGCTGCGTTAGCAATGAAGACCCAGGAGTCCAGGGCAGGCCCTGTCGTTATAAATAAGAAGCCCAGGCTAGGGTCCCCTAGGGAATGGCAGCTCTACGTGCTGCAGGCCTTCCCTGGAGTAGGGGCCAAGACCGCTGAGAGGATACTTCAGAAGTTTGGATCCCTAGAGGGGTTCTTCAATGCCAGCGTAGCTGAGCTTGCGAGTGTTGAGGGTCTAGGTGAGTCAAAGGCCGCAAGGATCAAGGAGATCATAAAGGCGCCTTACGTTAAGCGTACCGGGAATAGGACTACATTAGATAGGTTTTATCAAGGGGAGGGTTCAAAGTGATAACCCCTTCTGGGCTAGCATGCTGCTCACGAAAAACCTTGGGATTTCAGGCATGACGTCCCTTAAGGGGCCTTTGGAAAAGAGCTTGTACGCCTCCTTTGAGGCCTCTTCGATCCTTCCCCTCAGGTAGTTCAAGACCTTAGAGGTCAGCTCCCCGTCAAGCGGCGAAAGACTTTCCCTTGCCCACCTCTCAAAGGACTTTTCACTTGGATCAAGCCTTTTCTTGAAGCCATCAAGGTACGCCAGGTAGTCAACAAGGTCGTCGGCTACCTGATATGAAACGCCTATTAGCTCTCCATACCTGTATGCGGCCTCAGCGATATCAGGCCTCTTCGCTGCGATCGCACCAAGCGCCGATGCGAGGGCGAAGAGTGAGCCTGTCTTCAGCCTAATTATCTCAAGATAATCGGCTTCCTGGCCGCTAATCGCTGAGTAAGCGTCCATGATCTCGCCTCTGACCATTTCCTCCCATGCACTAATGCTGTAACTGAGCGCCAGCTGGCCATGCTTCTCAACTAGCTTTAACGCGATGGGCACTAGGAAGAGGGAAACCATCGCGGTCTTTCCTACTCCATAGAGAACCCAGGCAGAAGGACCTCCCCTCCTAATTATGTCCTGGTCCACAATGTCGTCTAGGGCAAGGCTAGCGGAGTGCACGAGCTCGGCGGCGACTGCAATGTCAACCGCGTCATCGGGAGCCCCTCCAAGCCCCTCACAGGTCACTATGCTCAGAAACCCTCTGAGCCTCTTTCCCCCTCTGCTGATGTAGTTTACCATGTCAGTGAGGCCTAGGCCCATGAAGCTGCCGGAGATCTCGCTCAGTCTCGCCTCTATTCTGGCTCTGGCCTCGCTGAGCTTAGCTGTCATCACAGCCTCTACCCCACCCATAACGGTATAGTCGCCTGCCAAGGGGTGTTGCTAAAGCGACTAGATAAATATGTAACTGCCAAAGGGTCCGTGTGAAGCGGCAGGAAGTTAAGGTCACCGAGGGGTCGATATATGCCGCCCTCTCGCACGCCGTTCTCTCGCTGATAGAGGATCTTGCGGAAGGGGAGCAGGACATCAGAGCCTCATCCATCTCACCGGTACTCCTGAGCCCAGCCATCGCAGTAACTACGGTTAAGAGACATGAGAGCATCGAGGTGTACATCCCTAGCAGTGTCGGGGCCTCGGAGGAGCTTGAGATCGCTGACCACAGGGTCAGAATCACGATAACAGGCCCAAAAGATTACTTTGTTCACGCGTTAAGGCTCTACGAGACCTCGTTTAAAAACGTCTTGACCGTTGACAGGGGACTTTACTTAAGGTTGGGGCTTGAGACCACCGAGACAGGCGTTGAGTTCATGTTACTTTACACCTCAGACGGCCACCTGCTGACCCTTGAGGGTGAGAGGTATAGGGTCAGGATACCCAGGGTAAAGGTGGCAATGGCTTTCCACACACACCCAGAAGGGCACTGTGGTCTTTCAAAGCAAGACCTTGAAAGCGCCGTGGATCTGCTGACGGAGGGAGGGCTTGCCAGCGGATCCGTAACTCCAAGCTGCGCTGCCGTAGTTTACAGACTTGGAATGGTCAACGAAGACGACTATCTCTCGTTTAAGGCAGGGAAAGGAGTTGAGGGCAGAACCATAAGAGTCGCAACAGTAGCGCTTTGACAAAACGAACGACAAGCCTCACCCCTTTCAGGGCGGGGAGGAGGTCAGCTCAAGGCCCTAACAGGTCATCAACGGACGGCGGCTTCGGTGGCAGCCCCTTCCTCTCCCTTATCTTCTTTACCAGGTCGTCCAGCATGGAGTCGGGGACGGGCGCCCACCTGCTGAACTCCGTGCCCCAGAGCGCCTTACCAGCTGTCGAGCCCCTCAGCTCAGCGGCCAGGTCGAAGCTCTCGGCGACTGGTATCTCTGCCAGTACCCTGACACCCATCCCAGCGTTCTCGACGTTGATGATCCTGCCCCTCTTCTTAACTATTATCGTGGTGACGGCGCTGAGGTAGTCCATGGGTATCCTTATATCAAGCTTCTGTATGGGCTCCAGAAGCGTAGGCCTTGAGGTCAGTATGCTGGCCCAGATAGCATTCCTTATAGCTGGGTAGAGCTGCCCAGGGCCCCTATGGACAGGGTCCTCATGTACTGTGGCGTCATGCATTACAACCTTTAACCCCCTTACGGGCTCTGCCGCCAGCGGGCCTTCCTTGACCGCAACCCTGAAGCCGCCCAGGATGGTGTCCTTCACGTCCTTAAGGTACTGTACGCCTGTCGTCAAATCCACAAACACGTTTATGTTCTCGTCAATGGCCCATATCCTACGCGCCTCGTCATAGTCCCAGCCGGCCTGATCCCTCAGTATCTTGGCCCTGTCCCTCAGGTCCTGGTCCTCCCTTACTAGGCCTCTGTGGATAAGCTCGATAGACTCGTCATTAAGTGGTTCAACGCTGATGTAGAACCTGTTATGCTTGTTGGGGCTCTTGCCCTCGAAGATCTTGCTCTTCTCCCTCACCGACTCCCTGTAGACTATGATTGGTTGGCTTGCCTTAACCTCAAGGCCGTAGAGCTCCTTCAGCATCCAGAGGGCTATCTCAAGGTGCAGCTGTCCCATGCCTGATAGTAGATACTCTCCGGTCTCCTCATTAATTTTAGCCACTAGGTTCGGGTCCTCAATTGTCAGCTTCCTGAGGGCATCGACAAGCTTGGGCAGATCCTGCACCTTGGTGGGCTCAATCGCTATTGTAACTACTGGCTCGGCTATATAGTGGAGCTGCTCGAACGGGGCAGCCTGGCTCTTGTAGGCAGCGTCAACAAGGGTCTCGCCAGCCCTTAGGTTCTCAATCCCCATGATTGCAGCGATGTTGCCGGCTGTTACCCTGTTGGTTAACTCCCTGAAGGGACCCATGTAAAGGCTGACCTGCAGCACCCTTCCGACGTTATCCTGTGATACTATGTAGAGCTCCCTACCTGACTCAACGGTTCCTGAGAAAACGCGACCTGTGGCCACGAGGCCGGCCTTCTCAACCCTTATCGCATTAACGTAGAACACGACGGGGCCATTAGGGTCGGCCTCCATCATGGCCTTGCCTAGGTCGGTGTCAAGGCTACCCTTCCATATCTTAGGGATCCTGTACTTCTGCGCCTCCTTTGGGTTTGGCACAAACTTCACAACCATGTCCAGAAGGGCTTCGTGGAGGGGCACCTTCCTTGTGAGCGTGGCTATCTTGTCCTTGTCGCCTGACGAATAAGCCTCTATGATCTGCTGGAAGTTAACACCCTTCTTGGAGGCTATGGGGACAGTGATACCCCACTGATCCTTTGCGCTTCCAAAGGCCACGTTTCCAGCAGCTGGGTTGAGCTTCCACTTGTCCTTGAACTCGGGCTCCGCGTACATGTCGATCAAGTTGTTGACGTCCTTTATTATCTCAATGAGCCTGTCCTGAAGCTGGACCGGGGTCAGGCGAAGCTCTTTTATTAGCCTGTCTATCTTATTAATGTAAAGTATTGGTCTGACTCTCTCCTCAAGGGCTTGTCTGAGAACGGTCTCTGTCTGGGTCATGACGCCTTCTGCCGCGTCGACAACGACTATTGCGCCGTCCAGCACCCTCAGGCTCCTTGTTACCATTCCAGTGAAGTCTATGTGGCCAGGGGTGTCGATCAGGTTTATTACATAACCCTTGCCATTATACTCGTGGTACAGGCTGGCGTTGGCAGCCTTAACGGTCATCTGTCTCTCTTTCTCGACGTTAAGGTAGTCGAGGGCCAGCGCCTCGCCGGCGACCCTCTCGGATATTATCCCAGCTCTCGCTAGGAGTGCGTCACTGGTCGTGGTCTTTCCATGGTCTACGTGGGCTATGACACCTATGTTCCTTACCTGCTCTATGTTGCTCATTATCTTCTCGATCTCAGAGACCATCTTCACTCTTGCGCCCATAGCGCTAACACCTGGCTGCCATCAGGGGTCCTGGACGTTTTGAGGGTTAAAAGCAATGCTGAATAGCTAGGCTCCCTCTCGAGTAGGAGCAGGTATTGCCGTAATATAGACGTCGAGCATGTGGCCGTCAGAGAGTGCCTTGATAACCTCCCTCCTTACGTCCTTAGCTGCCTTGTTGCCCCTCAGCATCACGGTCGAGGGCTCTACATATGAGCTCCGCCTAAGAATAATCTTTCTGTTTTCAGTGAGCTCAAGTCTTGGATCGCCATGGCCAACGATGGAGTCGCAGAAGCCTCCAGAGCAGAGGACAACGACGACCAACCACCCTGACCTGATTCTGTCCTTAAGCCAGGCAGGCAGATCGCTTGCTCCTGCCTCGGAAGAGACGCCGACTATACAGTCCCCTCGCTTGGTAAGATAGTCGTCCTTAGTTATCTCAATAGTCGTTGGATGAAGGGCTGTTATGTTCTGATGCCCCTTTGCCCTAAAGCTATACCACCTCCCCTCAAACTCTCTGCCTGCCAAGGCCCTCTCTCGCAAGCCCCCACAGCATCTATTAGCTCACCGGCGTGGGACGATTACTTGGGGGGCGGTTGGTTCAGCCTGACTATCTACGGCTAAGGGAGCTCATGGTTGATGACTTAAAGTCAAGGGGTTACCTTTCAAGCCCTGACGTCGAGAGGGCACTCCTTAAGGTTCCTCGTGAGCTGTTTGTGCCGGAGGATCAACGCGCTTACGCCTATGAGGATAGGCCCCTGCCAATAGGGCACGGGCAAACTATTAGTGCTCCCAGCGTCGTGGCCAGGATGACAGAGCTTCTTGACGTTAAAAAGGGGAACAAGGTCCTTGAGGTCGGCACAGGCTCTGGCTATCAAGCCGCTATCCTGGCGTGGCTAGTCGGTGACGAAGGCCATGTCTGGACAGTTGAAAGGGTCCCTGAGCTCGCCACGAGGGCAAGGGTAGCTATCGAGACTGCCGGCCTTGGGCCAAGGGTGACAGTGGTAGTAGGAGATGGATCTCTTGGGTACCCACCTGCTGCTCCCTACGATCGCATAATTGTGACAGCTGCGGCGCCGAGAGTCCCTAACTCGCTGCTGGATCAACTGACAGTAGGGGGCAAGATTGTAATACCTGTTGGAATCAGGACGAGCCAGATCCTTCATGTGATCGTCAAGAAGGGACAGAGATCATATGACGTAAAGCTCGACCTGGAAGTTCTATTCGTACCCCTGGTCGGGGCTGAGGGCTGGCCGGAGGACAAGTCCTGATTACAGCGTATTTTAGGCCTGAGCAACGATTCAGTATGCGCTATGAAGAGTGTGGTGGACACCGAGCCCTTGGGCGATGAAGACAAGGAGCCCTCCGAGCGCTCTTGTGCCCCTTTGCGTTAGTATTGCCTCGCGAACCTGAGATAGGTTACAGCCGGTCTGCCGCATATGGGACAATCTCCTTTGGCATCCTCGTGAGGCCACGGGGCCCCGAGGACCTTAGCGTCAAGGAGCTCTGAGGCCTTTAAGGCGCAATCCTCTGAGCCGCACCAAGGTAGCTCAACGACGCCTCCGCGTGTATTGAGAATCTCCTTAGCCTCCTCAACCCTTCCATGCCGGCTTACCATCTGTCTGAGGTACTTCCATGCCCTGTCGAAGAGCTCCCTGTCAACCTCAGGGACAAACCTCGTCAGCTCGTCCTTAAGGTCATCAAGTTTGACCTGCTTCTTGGAGAGGTCGAGTCTCTTCACGATTGTGACAGTGCCGTTGTTAACCTCCCTTAGGCCTACCTCAATCCTTATCGGCACTCCCTTGGCGTCCCAGTAATAGTACTTCTCCCCTGGTGTCATCTCACTCCTCTCATCCAGCACGACCCTTAGGCCAAGGGCCTTAACAGTGTCATAAACCTTCCTTGAGTAGTCAATGACCGGATTTTCTTTACTCACATCAGATGGCGGAATCGGTACGATGACGACCTGGTAAGGGGCAACCTTCGTCGGTAGTACGAGCCCAACATCGTCCCCGTGAACGGCAAGTAACGTTGCCACTACTCTGTCGCTCAGCCCGTAGCTCGTCTGCCATGGATAGTCAAAGCTCTCGTCCCTGAGCTGAACCCTGAAGTTAAAGGCCTTTGTGAAGTTCTGCCCCAGGTTGTGAACGGTACCTATCTGAAGCGTTCGGCCGTCGGGCATGATCGTGTCGAATGCTATTGTATAGAGCGCTCCTGCGAACTTGTCCCAGTCTGGCCTCTTTGAGATTAAGTATGGTATTCCAAGGGCATCTAAGAACCTCTTGTAGATGTCTATTGCTGTAAGGACCTGCCTCTCAGCGTCCTCAAAGCTTTCATGAACAGTGTGGGCCTCCTTGAAGCTTGTAACCTCCCTCAGCCTTATCATCGGTCTGGTAGCCTTGGTCTCGTACCTGAAGATGCTGACCACCTGGTAAAACCTCCTTGGAAGTTGTTTGTAGCTCTGGATCCATAGCGACTCATAGTATGTTATTGGGGTCTCACTCGTAGGCCTCAGTGCAAGCTTGATGTCAAGTGGCTCAAGGCCTCCATGGGTGACCCAGTAGACCTCGTTCTCAAACCCCCTGATATGCTCTCCCTCCTTGGCCAACATCCACTCAGGTATCAGCATAGGGAACAGAACTTCCTCGTGGCTCGTGGAGTCTAACAGCTCCCTTATCGTGTCTATGACCCTCCTCCTTATCTGAAACCCATAGGGCATCCAGACGCCCATGCCCTTGACGGGGTACCTTCCGTAATCGTAGACCTCTGCCCTCTCGAGGACCCAGTCGAACCACTCGGAGAAGTTTTTCTGCCATCTCTCCCTGGTGGGGCCTGGCAAGCTTTCACCTTGACCAGAATAGCAAAAAGGCTTGGGATTAAAAAGGGTCAGCTCGTCAGGTCGTAGGCAGCACGAAGACGACTATAATGGCAACCAGGAGGCCGTAGATGGCTATTCCCTCGCCGAGGACTACGAAGAGGAACGCGGCTCCGAACATCTCCCTCTTCTCAGCGACAGCGCTGGCAGCCGCTGCCCCAGCTACTCCAACCGCGTAGCCACCGCCTAAGCCGGCCAGGCCGACGGCTAGCGCAGCCCCTATTGCCTTGCCGAGCACTGACATCGTGTAGGCGGAGGAGGCCTGGTCGCTAGTGCTGCTCGTCGTTGCCGCGTGGGCTATGAAGGCCCCGGTAGCCACGGCTGCCGCTATTGCTAGGGCAGCCACGGCGAGGAGGAGGGCCCTGTACTTTGGCCTCTTCCAGGCCTCCCTGAGGACTATGTTAAGGCCCTCAATTACCTTCTCCGGGCTTCTCATAACTTCTTCGCCTTTTTCGGTTTCCTGACATTGTAGATAAATCTGTTTTTCACGGAAGCCCTCAGGATTGCCGGTAGCTACCACTGCAAGTAGTAACTTGGGACCCCACCCCTTTAAACCTACCATAGCAATGATGAAGGGGGAACGGGTTGATACTGAGCGACAGGGACATCAGGACGCTCATAAGGGCCGGCGAGCTCCTTGTCGAGCCATACGACGACGAGGTAGTCAGGGAGAACGGCCTCGACCTCAGGCTGGGGAGAACTTACTGCGCCTTCAAGAAGACCAATGTTGTCCTTGACCCCAGGAGGCCAGGCGACCCAGGGGAGTTCTACGAGTGCGGGGAGGGGGAGAGCTTCACGATAGAGCCACACAGGCACTACCTCCTCCACACGCTTGAGTACGTCAAGCTTCCGCCGTACCTGGCTGGGCTCGTGAACCTGAGGAGCACCTGGGCGAGGACAGGCATATACATCCCCAGCACTGTAGTTGACGCTGGCTTTGAGGGCCAGCTCACGATAGAGGTCATAGGGAGCGAGTTCCCCGTGAGGCTCTACGCTGGGGAGAGGTTCCTTCACCTGGTCCTCGTGAAGCTGGAGACCCCCTCGCAGAGGCCGTACTCTGGAGAGTACAGGGGGCAGAGGGGGGTGAGGCTCCCGAAGTTCTTCGGTCAGTTAACCTCACTTCCATGAGATCTCATACAAGCAGCCCCCTTCAACGCCTGAGCAGTTTGAGGAACACTTGAACCGACCTCCTCCTCGCCTGAGGGTTGAGGGCTCCCCTGGGGCGCATCATTGGTCTGTGGTTTATCGCCCTCGCCTTCATCACCTCACGCTGGTGGGCGCCACGCATACCCTCTCGCTCTATCGCCTAGCAATAGGCCGTGGGCCGGGCCCTCAGCCCGTTACCCCTACCCCTCGCTGAGTACGTTGGTCGAGCCAGAGATCACCTTAGTCAGACGGCGCTCTGGGGCGAAAACGAGGCCTCAGATGTTCCTTGAAGGCTCCTGCCAAGATGAAACCTCGTTCCGGCAGCGAAGCTATCTAAGGCCCCTGAGCCTCGTAGGAGGTGGGTCAAGTTGCTGGAAATAGACCTTGAGAAGCGGAGGATACGGTAACAGGTCTGGGACCTCCTCGAGGCAAGGAACGTGGCCACGTTCCCGAGGCCCGTCTTCGACAGGATACCAAACTTCATCGGGGCGCGAAAGGCCGCTGAGAACCTAACAGCCCTTGAAGATTTCAAGACAGCTAGGGTAATTAAGGTCAATCTTGACTCTCCTCAGAGGCCAGTAAGGGAACTTGCGCTTCGCGCAGGCAAAGTAGTTCTGGTTCCAACAACGAGACTTCGTGATCAGTTTTACCTAGTTGACCCAGCCAAGGTTGAGCCTGGCCTAGTGTCAACGATAGCCGGTTTTACGAATGTAGGTGAGAAAATAGATGTGGAGTCCGCCCCAAGGATCGACTTAGTCGTAGTTGGGTCAGTTGCCGTCTCGCCGGAGGGCTCGAGAGTCGGCAAGGGCAAAGGCTACAGTGAGCTCGAATACGCCACGCTCCGAGAGATGGGCAAGGTGAACGAGAAGGTTCCAATAGTTACCGCTGTTCACGACTTACAGGTTGTCGATAGAATCCCATTAGCGCCCTACGACGTTCCAGTAGACGCGATAGTGACGCCAACTAAGGTCATCACGATTACACCTAGGCGCACTAGGCCAGGAGGTCTTATGGTAGAGTTCCTTGACACAGAGAAGGTAGAAGAGACTCCATACCTTATGGCCTATCTGTCTAGGACCGGGAGGTAGCCTCGAGGACGTTAGGCATCCCTGAGAAGTCCTATCCATGCTATTTCTGAATTTTAACCTCCTGCCATGCGGTTCAGGAGGGCAAACAGTTAATGGGAAGCCATAGCAAGACGATAGGAAGAATAATAGTATCGTACCCTACTCACCCAGCATTCCTCTGGGCCTATCTGCTGGTAGGCATCGTGCTGGCGCTGCTGTTCTCAAGGTTCCCTATCCTCATAGCACAGGCCTCGATGGCGCCATACGCGCTTCCACTTTCAGCGTTGGCCGTCCTCCTTATCGTCCTCAGCCCACCCTTAAGTTTTGTTAACATGGCCCTAGCTAGGATTAAGACAGGGGCGATTGTCACGGAGCTCGGAGTGGACTACGTTGAGTTCTTCGGGATACCGATACCCATTCCAAGGATGAGGACGATGGAGGTGAGCACTATACTGGCCATTAACGTTGGCGGCGCTGTTGTACCTATATTGGCCTCAACGATATTCACTTACCTTTTACTTTCATCGGTGTATGGCAGGGCGTTCTTAACTGCTGCAATAGTAGACGTAACCATTACGTCAATAGCGATATACTTACTCTCAAGACCAGTTGCAGGAGTTGGGATTGTGGTGCCAGCCTTCACCGCGCCACTAATCGCGGCGTTCGTCGCTGTGCTCATGACTGGGTTTGGGGTCGTGTCCGCCACCGCCGCTTACATAGGAGGGTCCATAGGAAGCCTTCTAGGCGCTGATGTCTTCAGGCTCTCCAGGAGTGTCAGGGAGTTAAAGGCCCCCATGCTTAGCATAGGAGGTGCGGGCATGTTCGACGGGGTATTCCTCAGTGGCATACTCGCCTTCGCCTTAGCGCTTTAGCGGCTGACAATTATATCAACGGAGTAGATAAACTTGGAGGGACTGTAGTCAAGCGCCCTCCTTGCCTGCACGACCTTAACGCCCTTGCAGACTCGCTGGGCCGTGTTCATGACTGACCTTAAGGCATCCTCCTGGCTTGGGCTGAGGATGTAGACGTGGAGCTTCGCTTGGCCTGAGCTTAGCGAGCACGCAACCTTGATGAAGCCAGTAACTGAGGTCGGATTGTTCATTATGACCCTATCAAACTCTCCGTCTATATGATCGGCTAGTGTATACGAGTCAGCAAGCAGCGGGTGAACTCTCCCCTTAAGCCTCTTCGAGTTTAACTCGATGTTCTTAGCCATAAGGTAAACCGCGTATGGATTAACATCAACGGACAGCACGTCACAGGCGGATCGCGACGCTAAGGTTATCGAGAAGGGCCCAACCCCAGCAAACATGTCAAGAACCTGTTCACCATCTGACACCTCCCTGGCTATCCTTAGCCGCTCCAGCGCTAGCTTTGGATTAAAGTAAGTCTTAGCAACGTCGATGATGAATGTTAGGCCATTTTCCCTTACCCTTGTAGTTGTTGACCCAGAGCCGTACAGGAGCACCAACTGTGGTAGCCTAAGTTCGCCTACAGTTCCAACCTTTAGGAAGACCGATTCAACGTCCTTATACATGGCCCCGACAGCTACAGCGGCCTTAACGTAAGCTTCAAAGGGCACTCCTCTGGCGTGGCTAAATACGATGATGCCGCCCATCTTAACATATCCTGATAAGCCTATGTCCTCGGGGAGGCTAGCCGGGGGTCTCTCCTCAAATGACCCTCTACACGGATCGGCCTTGACGCCTCTGGACTCGAGCATCGCTATGGCAGCCCTGTAGTCCTTTACTGGCACGTTGAGGAAGTTCCCTGAGCGCTGAGGCCTAGCCTTGGTCAGCAGGCCGTGGGCCCTTAGGGCCCTGATCGCTTCCTCGGCCTCATCCAGCACGACCCTTACACAGTCAGACTCCAGCATCTTCACCGAGCGCTGAGGGGCCGGGGCTATAACCCGCCTTCTGTACTACGGCGGCATTCAGCTGGGCGGCCAAGAGGGCCTCCCGCGGCTCCTCACAGGCCCTCGCCTTGCTCCGCCGGGGTCGGCCGTTTCACCGCATCCCCCCAGGTCCTCAGCCGGTTTGCTGCGCCCCTGTCGCCAGGGGCGCCTCTCGGCATCAGCGCCACGCCTGGAGGGCCGTGTCGTCTCTGTGCCGTTGCCCTAGGTCTCACCCAGGCCC
>JBMFIT010000034.1:11169-14810 GCA_049974445.1 Acidilobus sp. | reverse complement strand
GTGGCTGCCTATGAAGCCGGCCCCGCCCGTAACTATCACAATCAAGTAGACCTCCCCCACGAGGCTATTATGTCGGCGAGCCTGAGGGCCCCGTCCTCACATCCGGCTGGCCGAGTCCTAAGGGCCCCCTCAACTGCGTCCCTGAAACCCTCTGGCGTGACCTCCTCGGGCGGGAGGAAGTACGCGCCAAGCCTATTTGCCATCATCTCTGCCTCCCTCATCCTCTCGGGCTTCCTCATCCAGACCCACTCTGGGTTAGGGGCCAGGACGGTCGGCTTCCCATATTTACAAGCGGACTCCACGGCCGTCCTACCGAAGTGGGTAACCACTACGCGGGCCTCCGCTATGAGCCTCTCAAGATCGGGCTCGAAGGCGAAGGCCCTCCACCCCCTTATTGAAGAATACGGCGTCGGGTCAACCCTTCCGGTCTGGACAACGACGTCCTCAATGCCTGAGGCGGCAGCGGCGTCGAAGAGCCTCCTGTAGCCGTAGGTCCCGGCGCTTATCAACACGAAGCCCCCGTCCCTGGGCTCGTACCTCCTCCTACCCAGGAGGGGTCCGACTACGACCCCCTTCCTGGCGAAACCCCTCTGCTCCTCCCACTGGAGGGCTACCAGCCTTGATATCGGCGAGAGCGCCCTGAGGGCCCTGCTTGGGCCCAGGAACCTCTCAGTTGCCTCAACGACCACGACGTCAGAGCCCTTCGCCCACGCCGCGACAGCGGCGGCTATGCTGTGGTTGCTGCCAGTGGCTATAACCACGTCGTACCCCCTCGGGACCCCTCTCAGGGCCCTAAGCACAGCGCCTGGGGCCCTGAGAAGGCCGGGGAGCAGGCCCTCACCAGGCTCCAGGAACCTAGGCGTTCTCGCGGCTATGGGGCCAAGCTCGCTGACCTTCAACTCGGTCCAGCGGTCCCCCTCAGGTATTACGAAGCCTATGTCAGCGCCCCTCTCGAGCAGCCTCTCGGCGAGGGCAACTGCGTGGCCGGTGTGGCCGCCACCGCTGGCTATTATCAGGGCCCTCAAGGCCATCTCCCAATTAGGTCTGGCTTTAATTCGTGTTCGGCTGTAAATAGGCATAATTAACATATTAAACCCCTGTGGCCCCCTTATCCACCAGCGTGGTTTGGATGGACCCAAGGCTAAGGGCCCTGGCAGTGGGATCCTTACTGGTCGTGTTCTCGCTGATCCTCTTCGTTCCCGCGGCCGTCGTTAGGGCCCAGCAGGGCATGCAGCCGGTCAGCGCAGTGGTACTGAAGAGCTACGCAGGCAGCGACAGCGCCGGGATCAGTGACTTCGAGCACGGCGTAATCTCATTCTACGACTACGCCATACCCCCGTCAAAGATCCCCTCACCGCCGCCTGGGACGGTTGCGTATGAGATGCCCTCAACCTACTATGACGTCCTGCTTAACCCAGTCAAGTACGTCGAGAGCCCGAGCGGCCAGCTGGTGATAAACCCATTCTACTACCAGGGCGTCAGGTTTGCGATAAATTACATCGTTGACAGGGAGTACTTAGTCCAGGACATACTGGACGGCTATGGGATCCCCTCGCTGACCCTCTACGGCGGGGAGTACGAGATGCTGGCCACTTCAAACGTGACGGCCAAGTTCTCCAACATTACTTACAACCCCTCCTACGCCAACGAGACCATATACAGGACCCTGACCGCCCACGGGTTCCAGTACATCAACGGCAAGTGGTACTACAACGGAAGCCCGGTCGTAATCTACGTGTTCGTCAGGACCGACACCACGGTCAGGTACCAGTACGCGGCGTTCCTCATAGGGCAGCTCGAGGACCTCGGCTTCAATGTAGTCCCAGTCTACGGTAACCTGCAGAAGATGATAACCATGATCTACTCGATGCCGCCTAACGAGAGCAGCTGGAGCGTCCTGATCGAGGCGTGGGGAGCCACATACGGCTACTACGACTGGAGCCTCCCGGCCTCACTGTACGGACCCGCCTTCGCTAATCTCCCCGCCAGCGACGCATACGGCGTTGCGTGGGGCCTCATAAACACGACCTCGATACAGGAGCCAGAGCTGTTCAACGAGCTGAACACTATTGACAACCTCAGCCTGATCCTTGCCATGAGCCAGTTCACGAGTGAGCAGCAGTACTACAAGTTCCTTAACATAATCAACTACTACGGCATAGTAACTGCGATCAGGATAGGGCTCGCCATGAGCCTGATACCGATATTCGTCAACAGCAACATGGTCCAGGGCCTCGTGCCCAACTTCATAGAGGGCCTTGTCACGCCCTTCAGCTTCCTGGCCGCCGAGACGCCGACCGGCACCCTGACCATCGGCGTGAGGCACCTGTCCATGGGCGCCATGAACCCAGTGGCTGGGTGGACAGACGCATACGGCGTGGCCACGGCCTCTGGGGTCTTCCTGCCCATTACATACTCAATACCCGGTAACGGCTACCCCGTTCCCGTGGGCATTACGTACAAGCTCATCAACCTGAGCACCCAGGCCAACATACCAGTGCCCACGTCAGCCCTCGTGTACAACGCCACCACGATGCAGGTCAACCACGTGCCCTCAGGCACTTACGCTAAGGTCGTCGTGATCGTCAACTTCGCCCAGCTCATGCAGAGCGACAAGTTCGTGGACGGACAGCCCATAACCCTCGCTGACCTCATAGAGCAGTACCTGATAGCCGCCAACGCGTCCCTCTCATCAAGCAGCCCAATATACGATACAACGGCGGCAGCCGTCTATGGGCCGTTCGTGAGCCAGATAGTCGGCTTCCAGATAATTAACAGCACAGCTATCGAGCTCTGGAGCACCGCATGGTGGTTCGACCCTAACTACGCGGCCCTAAGTACGATAGGTGACTTCATAATACTCGGCTATGCTCTACCAGGTGGAGGTATGGAGCCATGGCCGCTCTACGTCGCCATGGCCCAGGTTGTGGCCCACGGCCTCGCAGCCTGGAGCACGGCAATGGCCACGAGCGAGCACATTGACTGGCTCAACCTTGTGAACCCAACCGACATCGGCAACGTGCTCAAGTTCCTCCAGCAGGACGAGGCCTCCAGCTATATACCTGAGGGGCTGGTTGAGGTCCAGAACCTGAGCGGCGTCCAGCTCATCAATGCCTCCTACGCGCACGAGGCCTACTCTGACGCCGTAAGCTACATCCAGACGCACGGAAACGCAGTCATAGGCGAGGGGCCGTTCATGCTGGTCGCCTACCAGCCAGGCCAGTACGCCAAGCTGGTGAGGAACCCGTTCTTCAACGTGCCCGTGCCCAGCGTCCTGACGACCAAGCCCGTGATCTATAGCGTCCAGGTCTCACTGCCGCTGCTCGGCATGGTGCCGGCGGGCGGAACCCTCAGCGGGACCGTCTACGGCACGCCTGACGGCACCAACGTTACCAGCCCGCAGAGCGGCGTGTCCGTCATAGCGCAGTTCGTGACGCCTGAGGGCGTTGTGGTCGCGCAGGAGAACGTGACCAGCGCGGCCAACGGCGCCTTCACGATAACGGTGCCCAAGAGCCTCACGCCTGGCTCCTACTACCTCATTCTCTACGCCTACACTTGGCAGAACATCCTGGTAAACCCGGTTAAGTACACCATTACCGTAACGCCTGTGACGACAACGACCACTACCACCACTACCACCA
>JBMFIT010000034.1:0-11069 GCA_049974445.1 Acidilobus sp. | reverse complement strand
CGTCAACGACCACCACAACTCCGACCACCACGTCAACCACCACCACTACCACCACTACCACCACGTCAACGACCACCACAACTCCGACCACCACGTCAACCACCACCACTACCACCACGTCAACGACCACCACCACGACGACAACTCCAGTTAAGGTACCTACGATGTCTGCTGCGCTTATAGTGGGAATAGTCGTGGTCGTAGTAGTTATTATAGCCGCGGTCGCCCTCCTGGCCAGGAGGAAGTAAATGGCCAGGGGGGTCACCGCCCATGGGCTATAGGGCTTTTTTGACTAAGAGCGCGGTCATATACGTTACCGTGCTTTTTGCAGCCGTGACCATACTTTACGTCTTCACGTATCCCGTCATTCAGAAGCTCTACTGGGACTACGTTAAGTACTCAGCCGACCAGCTTAAAACACACCTCCTCAGAGAGTCGCACGGATCCGTTAACCTGACCTACATCAACATAGTTGTTGACAGGTACAAGACGTCGCTCATAGCCGCCTTTGGGCTTAACAAGCCCGTTATAGTGAGGTACGGGATACAGATGTGGGCCCTCCTTAGCTTCCACTTCGGCGTAACGCCCCCAGGGGTATCATATCCCGCGTACGCCCCAACTAGCGACATAGCAACGCTGATAGCAGTAGCCCTGCCAAGGACCATCATACTCTTTACGACAGGCACCATAATAGTTGTCGCAATCGGCACCCTGCTTGGGGTGCTTGCCGCCCGTTACCAGGGCTCAGCATATGACAAAGCGATACCGATAATCGCCGTCATACACTCAAGCCTCCCCACCTGGTGGATAGGCTTCCTGCTGATAGCAGGCCTCGCCTATGGGCTCCACTGGTTCCCGCCTAATGGAATGGTGACCCCTGGCATTTCCTTCTCGGCGGAGCCATTCAAGTACGTGATGAGCCTGCTAGATCACATGGCACTTCCCCTGCTCGCATTCTTCATAGTGAACATAGGCGGGTTCGCCTACGTGGTCAGGAGCCTCACACTCGCCACCTCAAAGGAGGACTTCATTCTCACCGCGAAGGCTAGGGGTCTCCCGGAAAGGAGGATCGTCTTCGGGCACATCCTCAGGACTGCGTCACCGTCGATCGCTACGCAGGCCATGCTCTGGCTAGCGGCCTCGTTCGGTGGAGGGCTTACAACCGAGATCGTCTTTGTGTGGCCCGGCGTTGGTCTCCTCACCTATGAGGCCGTTATGGAGTCCGACGAGGCGACTATAATGGCGATAACCTACGTGTTGACGCTTGTGCTCGTGATAGCGCTGTTCCTTAACGAGATAATTAAGGGGTGGCTTGACCCGAGGATAAGGGCAACCACCGAGTGAGGTGAAGCCCTTGTCCGAGGTTGAGACAGGCTTCAGGGCATACCTAAAGTTCGTCCTAAAGAGCAAGAGCGCCCTGGCGGCCTTTGCGGTTATCATATTCCTGGTTGGGCTAGCCGCGTATGTAAACTCCATGCCGAGCTCGATATCCTTCAACTTCCTTAACAAGCCGGCCTACTGGGCTGCCACGTACCCCGCTGACGCGGCCCCTAACTGGATGGCAGCGCTCGAGCCGTCCGTCTACACACCAACCCTGTACCTCGTGCCGTCGAAGGTCGAGCTCTACCATAGGGTCGGCCAGACGTACATCTACGAGCTAACCTATAGCTTCGAGTGGCCTAGCCTCAAGCAGGCAACTGACGTTACCTTCAGCTTCAGCGGCAACGCCACAATACAGCAGCTGGTGATAGTCTGGAGGAAGCCGAGTGGCTCGGACGTCAACATAAGCATGACGGTGGGCAGCACTGTTAGCTCCTTCGACCTCTCCGGTGTGCAGAACGCCCTGCTGAACTACATCTACGAGAAGACAGGGACGACCCCCACTGTGGTCACGACTAATGTCCTGGCCGAGGCTCTGTTTAACAAGCTCACCAAGGCAGGCGTTGGGCCGGCCGAGAGGGGCACCTACACGGTTGCGGTCTACTTGGTCACGCTCGGGCCTGAGAAGTTCAAGACAGCCGAGATAAGGGTGCTCGGAAACGCCTACGGCTACATGGGGACTGACTACTATGGAAGGCCGATACTGCTAGGCATCCTTCTCGGCCTGCCAAACGCCCTTGAGATAGGTGTGGTCACGTCGCTGCTCGGCGTCCTGATAGGCACCTTCGTGGGCGGCTTCGCCGGCTTCTTGGGCGGCAAGACAGACGCTGCCCTCAACTGGTTCAGCACCGTAATCCTGGCCCTCCCAGCGCTTCCCTTCCTCGTCACGCTTGGGATGGTCCTGAGGTCTGGGCTATCAATAATGAGCGAGGCACTCCTCATAACTTTCCTCAGCTGGCCGTTCTACGCGATAATAGCGAGGAGCTCAGCCCAGAGCATCAGGACCAATGCGTATGTCGAGGCCGACAGGCTTATGGGCATACCCTCCTACAGGACCTTCTTCACGCACTTCATCCCAAGGCTGGTTCCGTTCATAGTGGCCTACACAGTCCTCGGCATCCCCGGTGCGATTCTCCTCGTTGAGACCCTGGCCTTCATCGGCATAGCCCCGCCCAACATAGTGACCTGGGGGTACCTGCTCGACCAGGCCTACGCTAACAACGCCGCGCTGAACGGCTGGTGGTGGTGGATCCTCTTCCCAGGCCTGATGATAATCATTGTCTCGGTCCCCTTCGTCATAGTCGGCTTCACGATAGAGAGGGCCGCCTTCGGCGGACGCTAAGGGCTAATCAACCCAAAAGGCTTATTTCGAGCTCCTCCTCCTTACTCCCTGTGGTCTCCGTGCTTAGGGTGGCGGTCGTAGGCAGCAGGGGCTTTGGCAGCGTCCACCTGGCAGCCCTCGCGAGGCTTAGGGACGAGGGCTTCCCCGTGGAGGTTTACACCTTCAGTTCGAACAGGGGCGAGGCAAAGGCCTTTGCCGAGAGGTTCGGGGCGGCCGGCTTCTTCACAACCTATGACGAGGTACTGAGGTCCAACGTTGACGTTGTTGACCTTGTCGTTAGCCATGACGCCCACGCCTCTATGTCGATACAGGCCCTGACATCAGGGAAGCACGTGGTTCTCGAGAAGCCCATAGCGAGGACCGTGGAGGAGGCGCAGCAGATCGTCACAACGGCTGAGAGGCTTGGACTTAAGTTCATGGTTGCTGAGAACTACCACTTCGACAGTACCTTCACCGAGCTGTATGAGGTCCTGAGGGGCTTAGGGAGGCCCCACACGATAATCGTCAGGGACACCAACTACAACCAGCCAAGCGGCTGGAGGAGGGTCAAGGAGCTCATGGGGGGAGGGGCCGTCATAGACGGGGGTATCCATATGATCCACGTAATGCTGAACGCGGGAGGGGACTACGACTCGGTGTGCGCCACGACGCACAGGTCAGGAACCATTGACATGGAGGGTGAGGACGTTGGTCTCGCGATCTTCAGGTTCAGGTCTGGGGCAAGGGGGGTCTACATGTATGGCTGGGCATTCAGGAACTCACCGGCCGTGCCTGTAATAGAGGTCTACGCCGAGAAGGGCGCCGTCTATGAGGACCCCTCTACGAGGCTTGTGAGGGAGTACAGGGGCGTCTGGTACCTATCAAGGCATGGCGACCTCGTGGTCAACGGCGAGAGGCGCAAGGTACCTGAGGGGGACGCGATAGAGGATGAGCTCAGGGGCTTCCTTGAGGCCGTCGAGAAGGGGGGCGATGTCCCGATGCCAACGGAGCTCGAGCTGAGGGACCTGAGGGCCGTACTCGACATATACTCGGCGTCGGCTAGGTGCTAGGCCTCCTCCAGCTGTATGCCCTCGAGCGCTGAGAACACCCTGAGCCCCGGCATCACGTCGTCAAAAACGACGGCGTAATGGGCGCCAAGGGGCCTCGTGAGGCTCAGCCTGACGGCGTTGTCCGAGACCCTGAAGAGCACCTGTGTCCTGCAGGCCCTAGTGAACTGCCTGCCCCTCTCGACCTCCCCCCTTATTGCCCTCATGGTCCTCGTCCTCGGGTCGTACTTGGCGAGCGTTGCCCTCCCGTCCTCCCTCACCTCCGCCCTGACGGCCAGTGGCCTGCCGGTCTCGAAGTGCGTGGTTACGACGTAGGAGGAGGCCTCTGAGAGAGGGAAGGTGCAGTGGGCTATCCCCAGCGTGCCTGGCCTGGGGCCAGGGGTCACGTTGCCCATCCAGGCAGGCCTCCCCGCTATCGTTGAGAGGACTATCATGGTCAGCAGGCTCGGCACGTCCCCCTCGCAGCCAGCAGGAAGGCCCTCTGAGTTGAGTATTGCGAGCGGCAGGCACGGGGTCACGCCGTAGAGCCTTAGGAGGTCAAAGCACCTGACCGTCAGGGGGCCTGCCGACAGCCTCCTCATGGCGCCCAGGAGGGACATGGCCTTATCAAGGTCAGCCCTGTCAACCCCCTCAAGCGTGGGCTCCTTGCCCCTGAACGCCTCTGGTCCAGACGCCGCTGACCCTTTAACTAGCTCATCAATGGGGGTCACGCTCACCCTGGCCCCTAGGAGATCACCGCTGCCGTCGCTGTAAACTAGCCACTCTGAGGCCCCACCGAACGACGTTATCGTAAGCCCTCTTAGCCCGTCAACCGCTGCCGCGGCGCCAGCGGCCTGCCTAAGGGTGGACCTTGCCTCGCTCACGTCATAGAGCCACGCCTGCGTCCCTTCCTCCCTAAGAAGGGCAGCGGCCTCTGAGGCCGCGGCGAGCGAGTTGAAGGAGCCGTGGTAGAAGATCAGGGCGGCCCTGGCGTCCTTGGCTATCTCGACTATCGACCTCTCGGTCCCACCGGTCAGCACAAGGACGGCCGCCACGTCGGCCTGCACTGGCTCCTCGGAGAAGCCGGCGGCCAGCCCAGCCTCCCTGAAAGACCTCTCAAGCTCGTCAAGCGTGCTGTCGCCGGAGGACCTCAGAGCCGCGAGCCTGAGCCTCAATGCCTACGCCCCCCTTGCCCTCCTCCTCAACTCGCTGAGGCACAGGATGGCCACGTCGTAGGCGTACTCAACGTCCCTCTGGGTAAGCACCCTGTAGGCCGCGCCCTCCCTGAGCATGTAGTGCCTCCTAAGTATTACGGGCTCTATCTGATCTAGGTCCATCCCCCTCAGGACCATGGCCCCTATCTCCTTTACTACCTCATTTTCGCAGTCGCCGGGCCTAAAGGGCGTGGACCACGTCCTAACCTTGACGAGCCCCCTTTCGACGCAGGAGGCGGCCTCAGCGTAAAGCCTCTCGAACCCCTCGTCTTCAACGTCGACATGGAAGTCGTAGTGAAGCGTCGCCCTCAGCATCTCCTTAGTCATGCCGAGAGCGACCAGCCCGGCCGCGACCCTAAGGAGCCCGGCGCACTCCAACTTCCTGCCCTGGGGGTTTACTGAGGCGGAAACGCGTTAATATTTCGACAAGACAACGCCCGCCAGGCTTGAACTGGGCCGACGTAGCGGGCCTGCTCATGAGGCTTCCTTACCACGTTGACCTGTTAATCTACAAGCGTGACGTGCCAAGCCCTAGGGAATACTGCATGGAGCCCTCGTGGGGCAGGCCCCGGGGGCAGGTGAGGAACTGGAGGGTCACCCTTCCAGACGGCAGCTGCCTTCACGTGCTCGAGTACAGGTCCCTCTACGTCGTGCACAGGGACAGGGCGAACCTGAACGAGAGCGTGGTCAGGCACGTGGCGCTTGACGAGCCCTCACTCGCCCTGCTGAGCTTCTGGCTTCCCTTCCTTGAGCTAATCAGGGTTATGGCCAGGACGCTCTATAGGAAGAGGCTTGCGCTGAGGGGCGACCCCTGCGCTTATAACAGCGGGAGGCTAGCCTCGCCAGCAGGTGAGGGGGGTGTCACAGGAAAGGGTTCAGGTCTCTATACCGAGGGACATATACGAAAAGGCCAAGAGGTACGTCGATGAGCAGGGCACCTTCTCGTCAGTTGAGGAGCTGGTCGAGTTCCTTCTCAGGCAGCTGCTCGAGGAGCAGGAGACCTCCATGAGCAAGGAGGACGAGGAGGCGGTCAGGGACAGGCTGAGGAGGCTGGGCTACCTCTGAACGGCCGCCTCTATTGCCTCAGCTAGCCTCCTCGCGTTCTCCTCCGGCGTCCCGATCACTGAATCAAGGACAAGGTCAGGGGAGAGGGGCTCCTCATACGGGTCGCTCACGCCCGTGAAGTGCTTGATCTCGCCAGAAAGCGCCTTCCTGTAGAGGCCCTTCGGGTCCCTCCTTACGCACTCCTCTAACGGGCACCTGGCGTAGACCTCGAGGAAGGAGGCCTCCTCAGCGACTATCTTTCTCACCTCTTCGCGGACATCCCTGTAGGGGGAGACGAAGCTGCATATCACTATGACCCCGTTCCTGGCGAGCAGCCTCGCAACCCACGCTGCCCTCCTGAGGTGCCCCGCCCTCTCCTCCTTAGTGAAACCCGCCTCTGGGTCTATGTGGGACCTGAACCAGTCCCCGTCAAGCACCTCGACCCTGTAGCCCCTGCCCTCGAGGATGCCCTTAGCCCTCATGGCTATCGTCGTCTTGCCGCTCCCCGGGAGGCCTGTGATCCAGGCGACCACGCCCCTCTTGAGGCAAAGCGCCATGGTCCTCCAGGCGTCATATTGCGGACAGGGTTATAAGATTACGGTCTTAATTAAATTTAATTAAGCTTTTAAGGCCCGGCCCTTTGTATGACGTGAGTAGCCATGGCAAGGAGACCTGCTGGCAGGAGGGGGAGGTACACGACGGTCTCGATACCTACCCCCCTGTTCGAGAGGATAAGGTCGCTCATAGCTGGCACTGGCTTCACCAGCGTGTCACAGTTCGTAACCTACGTTCTCAGGGAGGTCGTGAGCGATATGGAGAAGGAGAAGGTTGAGACCTCGATCAGCGATGATGAGAAGAAGGAGATCATAGAGAGGCTGAGGAGCCTCGGCTACATATGAGGTGCTGGCCTTGGTAGCGCCGCCCCACGGAGGCAGGCTTGTGGACAGGGTTGCCAGGGGGGCCAGGGCTGAGAGGCTCATCCATGAGGCCTACGAGCTACCTGTCGTCGAAATTAGGGCAAGCCTCGCCTATGACGTGGCCAACGTGGCCCACGGCGTCTACAGCCCCCTAGAGGGGTTCCTGACAGAGGAGGACTACGAGAGCGTGTTGAGGTCCTCCAGGCTTGCCACCGACGTGCCATGGACGATCCCAATTGTGCTCGATGTAGACGCCCCGCTTGCCAAGGGGGTTCTGGGTGGCGAGGTGGCCCTGTCGCTGAACGGGACAAGGTTCGCTATAATGGACGTAGAGGACTCGTATAGGTGGGATAGGAAGGAGTTCGCCGAGAGGGTCTACGGCGTCTTCGACCCTGAGCACCCAGGCGTCGCTGCAACGATGACGAGGGGCGGGGACACCCTGATAGGGGGCAGGGTCGAGCAGTTCGCCCCGCTGCCCGAGCCATTTGAGAAGTACAGGCTGTGGCCCAAGGAGACGAGGGTCCTCTTTGAGAGGCTGGGCTGGAGGACCATAGCAGCCTTCCAGACCAGGAACGCCCCTCACCTTGGACACGAGTTCGTGATGAAGTCCGCCCTGACCTTCGTTGACGGCCTCTTCGTGAACCCGCTTGTCGGGTGGAAGAAGTCCGGCGACTTCTCTGATGAGGCGATCGTGAGGGCATACGAGTCGCTGCTAATGAACTACTTCCCAAGGGGCAGCTACGTGTTCAGCGTGCTGAGGGCCTCAATGCACTACGCCGGCCCAAAGGAGGCGATCCATCACGCCATCATGAGGAAGAACTTCGGGGCCACTCACTTCATAGTAGGAAGGGATCACGCCGGTGTTGGCAAGTATTACGGCTCCTACGACGCCTGGAGGGCGTTTGAGGAGTTCCCAGACCTCGGCGTGACCCCGCTCTTCCTGAGGGAGTTCTTCTACTGTACCAAGTGCGGTGCTGTGGTTAATGACAAGATATGCCCGCATGACGAGGGCTCAAGGATAAGGATAAGCGGGACTGAGATCAGGAAGGTGCTTGCCGAGGGCAGCATGCCGCCCCCCTACATGATGAGGCCTGAGGTCGCCCAGGCCCTCCTTTCAATAAGGGACAGGATGTTCACAACTTCCTGACGAAGGCCACGACGGCAGTAGCCACTATCGCGGCCATGATGGAGTACGAGAGGGCCCTGTCGTACAGGTTCTCCTGAAGGTCGAGCTTAGCTACATGGACTGGAGGGGTCGGCTCGGGCCTGAGGATAAGCTCATTTACCCTGAGCCTCTCCGAGGCGGCAGTTACGTACGTAAGCGAGTAAGGGGGCCTCTCAGCGAGGCTGGAGGGAAGCAGGGCAGCTGGCCTAGACATCGCGGTCCAGCCGACCACCTGACCGTCCTCCTCAAGGTAGCCCTGGGAGGTGCCATTGATGTAAACCCCTACCTGCTCCCTAACCCCAGAGGAAGGGTATAGCGTGCCGAGCACCTCAACGCCTCCCTCGTATGGGTAGGCCTGCCCTAGCGAGAACGGGAGGTCGAAGACGGCGCTCGTGACGGCCGAAGGGCCTGTGGAGGTCACGTATAGGAGCGTCGCCCACCCGGAGGGGGGTCTTATGTAAAGGTCCCAGCCGTCCAGGGACCTAGAGGCCAGCTGCACGTAGCCGGTTGTCATGAAGAGGTACGTTAGGTCGTCATCTGTCACGGTCAGGAAGGGCCAGGCGCTCTGATTCGACGTGTATTGGCCGGCGAGGATCCCTCCCTCCACGACATAGATTTCAACTGAGTCGGGGGCCTCTGCCACGTATGCCCCCGATGAGTTCACGACCAGGTAGTAGTTCGTCCCGAACGCCACGTAATAGCTGCCGCCTGAGCCGTAGGCCCAGGACGGCTCAAGGAGCACGGTTGCGTTGAGGACGAGGGCCTGTTCGGCGGTAAGGACAATGGGCCTGTAAGGCGAGGAGAGAAAGCCCTGGGCTACCCCAGCCGCGGCCAGGGCTGGGCGACAGGCTACGGTCGTCAGGGTTCCATTCACGTCGACGACGGTCGCGACGTCGCTCCTGGGGGAGGCGAGGACGAGGGCGGGCATGCCAGAGTACTGCCCAGCTATGGCTATTTCGTCCCCGAGGCCGCACGCGGCCCTAGCCCTTACCGGCAGCCAGTAGGCAGACTTGGCGAACTGAACTAGGGTCCCGTTGGGGCCGACAAAGGCATCGACGCTCACGTTATCTGGGTCAAACCAAACCAGCTGGAGGCTCGTGTTAGCGAGCAAACCCCGGGCCGGGCTGTGGACGTAGGGTGCCACTGCCAGAGCGAGGGCGGACGACATGAACGCTATGTAGACGATCGCAGCTCCTAACCACCACCTCAAGCGGTCAGCCCCGGGGCTAGGAGGGGCAGGGGGTTAAACCGGTATCAAAGAAAAGGGGCGGTCGCTCGTCAGTGCCTTTTGGCCAGGAACACGAGGGCGGCCACGACGGCGACAGCCGCCGAGACCCCTCCGACCGTTGCGACGGAGGCCGCCGCAGAGCCGCTCGGGACAGTGACGGTTACTGAGGTCAGGTTGCCTATCGTCGTGACTGAGGGCTTGACAACGACTCCGTCAACGCCGATAAGATTGACCTGCACGTTGTCAAGGGACCTAACGGCATCTGCTAGGTCTGTCAGGTTGTTCTCTGAGAGTATCTGCGACGCGTTGCCTACGAGGTACGTTATCGCGGAGAGCGTCTGCTTAGGGTTCTTAGCACCAGCCTTTTCGAACATAGCGGACTCGAGGGCGTACTTGACCTCGTGGCCATGAACGCTGACGTTCACGTACATCGTTGACGGCACGACGACCCTGAAGTTCTCCTCCACGTACGACACGATCCCCTCGGAGGCGTTGATGAGCTCCCTGAGCTTCTTAAACTCATGATGCTTCACTTCAAAGAGGCCCTCCTCGTGCATTCCAAGGCCTGACGTCATCGCGCCGCTAAGCAGCGACCTCAGGTCTGAGGGGCTGACCTGGGATAGGGCGCCGATGACGCTTACGGCATCGTTTATCAGGGAGTTGGAGGCGTTCACAGTAGCTGAACAGTTGACGTAGTGGGACGAGAGGTTCGCGAGCACGTAATATTTCCCATTCACGAACCCGGGCGTGAGGGCTGCGTTCAGAGCCGCCTGGACCTTGCCCAGAGTTGTGTTGATCGGCGCAGGCGTCCCGTTGACTATGAGGACAGCGAATACAGACAGGTAGGTTGAGTTCATGCTCGCCTTGTACTCCTTGACCTGGACGCCATTGAGCTCCAGGCCGACGACAGAGAGCTCACCCTCAAAGGTCCCGAGGGTCGACTCGAGGCCAGGGTACCAGCTCGCGTTCAGGCCTAAGGTCACGAGGTACTCGGCCGGCTCCGTGACGACCTCGATGGACTCGTACGCGGTGACGTTAAGACTCCCGGTCTGGCTATCGTTCTGGTAGACGTTGTAGCTCACGAGCTGGCCAACCTCAACCCTTCCATTCGAGGTCCTGTTGAAGTAACCCCAGGACGTCACGGCCCCAGTTAGGCTAGGTGGCTGCCACTGTAAGAGGGGCTGGCCGCTCCCCCAGCTCGGGAACCCCTCGTCCTGCCAGTCACCCTGCTCGTCCTGCGGCCCCATGGGCGCCTCTAGCTTGAGCTTACCCTCGTGGTGGGCCGTGAGGACCGTGTAGTTCTCGTAGAAGGTAACCGCCACGCTCGTGTTCCCCTCGGGGAGGCCGTGCTTCAGCTGCGCCGTGCCGTTGACAAGGACTCTCACGGCGCTGTTGGGGTAGACATAGATGTAGTTGGAGCTCGCGGAGTCTGCCCTTGCCGGAACGGAGCCAGCTATGAAGACGAAGGCGAGCGCTGCGGCAAGGAGACCGGCAACCACCGCTCTAACATTCATGTCCCTGCACCCGTAGTTCTGTTATAACAAGGGCTAATATATCGCTTAGTCTAAGTTAGCCAGCGGAGGTCTTATTAGGCAAAGGACCTAGTCTAAGCCGGTGCAGGTCTTGCCTGAGGGGCCTGATGTTGACATTTACCGTTATGAGATATTCCTCGACTTTGAAGGGTTCAACTACAGGGGAAGGGAGCTCATAGAGCTCGACGCACGGGAGGACGTGAGGCTTGACGCAGAGGGCCT
>JBMFIT010000033.1:0-15053 GCA_049974445.1 Acidilobus sp. | reverse complement strand
GGGCATTATCGTCGTAAGGGTCAGGGTTAGGAAGGGTGGGCAGAGGAAGCAGAGGCCGAGGTCGGGTAGGAGGCCAAAGAGGATGGGGGTAGAGGGGTACACCCTGGCCAAGGGCCTTCAGGTAGTGGCTGAAGAGAAGGCGCAGAGAAGGTTTCCCAACCTTGTCGTCCTGGGGAGTTACTACATTGGCGAGGACGGCCAGTACAAGTGGTACGAGGTCGTAATGGTTGACCCCAACGCACCAACAATAAGGTTGGACCCGCAGCTCAAGTGGGTTACGGAGAGCGCCAGCGCTAATGGCCGACCCTTCCGCGGCCTCACGATGGCAGGGAAGAGGGCTAGGGGGCTCCTGAGCTCAAGGGGGGCGAGGGGTACTCACATATACAAGTGGAAGAAGAAGAAAAAGGAGAGGGAAGAGAAGGGAAGACATGAGGCAAGTGGGAGCGCGAGACTGATAGAGCCAGATGACGAGAAGTGACCGGTGTCCCTCTTTGTTCGTCCGCCTCATAGAGGCAAGGGTTTTCGCACACGCAACCGAGGATAAGTCAAAGGTCCTCATGGCCTTAAGGAACGTAGTCGGGGATGTCCAGGTAGTTGAGGAGGACCTAAAGGGTTACTTCGGAAACCCAATCATAGTACTGACCGCTTCCTGCGGCCCTGGCGTCGCGGACCAGGTATTTGACAAGGTAATCGGTGGGCTTTCAGAGCCTGACAGGAGGTTCCTCCTATCAACCCTTGACGAGAGGCTAGCCAAAGAAGGCGTCCTTCACATAAGGTTAGATAAGCAGAAGGCTTTGAAGGGGAGGTTTGTCCTCAGCGACTCTGACGACGTGATAAAGCTGACTGTGCGATTCTCCGGCGGCAGGAAAGGGGCAGAGGAGTACATAAGATCCAGGCGGCTCTAAGTGGTGTTTGATGCCAGGGCTAGCTTTCATCGACCTCTCCGTGGCCCCCTCAAGCGAGGATGAGCTGCTTGGGATAGCCGCGGCTGCTAGGGCCTTCGGTTATATAGGAATCGGAATAGACCTTGAGCTCTACGAGAGGGTCAAGGACAAGGTGGCCGAGCTTGGGCTCAGAGCCTATCCTAGGACAACCATTGAGGCCAAGGGTAAGGATGAGCTGTTCAAGGCCTTATCAGGAAGTCCTCCGAACGTGATCGTGGCTATCGCCGTCAGGCATCTCGAGGCCTACAGATACGCAGCAAGGTCCAGGAGAGTTGACCTAATCAGGATCGACCCTGGATCAGGCCTACTTCCTGACAAGTCAACGCTTAACCTCTTCAGGGTGAGAGGTGGAGGCGCCGTAGAGGTACCGCTTAGGCCCTTACTCGAGGGAAGTTGGAGCGTTAGGGAACTGAGGGAGGTTCTCCTAAGAGCCCTGAGGAGGGAGTTGAGGTTAGTTGTAGTCAGCGATGCCAGGAAGACCAAGGAGCTATGGCACCCCCTTCATGTCGTGGGCATAATGAGGGCTCTTGGCCTTCCTTCAGAATTAGCACACCTGGCTTTAACCAGCGCCCCCGGCTTTGTCATTTCCAGGCGGGGCCTCAGTCCACCTTAAGGGGTCGCCAGACAGCGACCTATAGGCAAAGAGGAGACAGCTTGGTATCTTTGGCCTCTCGACAAGCTCTGAACACCTACTTATGATGAACTCTGCCCTCCCGTTAAGGTAGTCCTCAAGGACGGCTGGTTCATCACGCTGGGAGTTATTGGCAAAGACGCAGCTGGGGCCCGCATATCTAAACATCTGAGGGTGAACTCTAACAAGCTCCCTCCAGGAAAGCCAAGCCACATGTCTTATCTCCCATTGGGCATGAGAGCACATCCTTAAGGGCAGGAACGACTGTATGAGCTCCCTTGCGTTCATGGTGAATGTTATCTTTGTCCTAACTGACATAGGTATGATAAACCTTGCGTCTTCACGCGGAGCTCCGGTCGAAAGCAGCTCATAGTACCTTGAAGTAGCATCAAGTAGCTCCCTGGCATACGTTATAAGCCGTGGCTCGCTAACCGCAAGGCTGGGCGGTATGACATAACTGAGCCACGCCAGCTTCACGATCTCAGGGCCCTCGAGACCCTCCGCGGCATTCCTTAACGCACTTGAGTAGCACTGGTACGCCTCGCGCGCAGCCCCGCCTTTAGGTCTGCTGGGGCACTCGACCCCGACCAGCTTAGAGGCCCTAAGCGCCATATCCCTCAGAGAGGCCTCTGTGTATCTCATGCTCTGCTGAGTGTAGCTCGCTATCCTGTGTCTGACGAGCTGATGTGAGCAGACTCTTGAGCAGCCTTCGGCAACGAGCGTGTAGCTCGCGTGCTCCCAGGGGCTTAGGTGCTCCCTCTTCAACGTCTCCCTTATCCACAACTCTACCTCGTCATCACTTATGGAAAGCAGGTCGTCTGAGCCCTTTCTGGATACGCTCATCTTCGAGGCCGCGGCAACAATCCTTGGGGCATCTGGGGTATACTGTATCAGCATGACCTTTATGCCTAGGCCGATCTCGGGGAGTACGCCTCTCGCCTCCAAGCTTCCCATGTAAGGTCAGAAGCTGAGGCCTATAAGGGGGTCAGGGAAAAAAGCCCTTGCTAGGCCGGCTTACCAAGGACATCGTTGATCATGCTGTAGAGCTGGGGATCCCGCTCCTTAAGCTTCTCAAGGGTCCATGGCTTCCAGCCTCCAGTCTTCACCTTTGAGACAACGTTCCTTATCCACGACTCGTACACCTTGGAGCAGTTTCCGTAGTTCTTGCAGCTTCTCTGTATGAAATCTGAGATCTCAGAGATGGCATCCCTCTCGTCTAGATCCTTGACATTAACAAGGTACCTCGCTATGACGTATAGTATGAGCCTGTGCCTTCCGTCAGGCACTCCGTTAGCTAGGACCTTCTCGACCCACTCGTAGGCGTTCTGTCCACCCCTCCTCTGAGGGGGAGAGGAGCACATCACCAGCTGAGGGCACATAGCCTCAAGGAGCGATTTAGCTGCCTGCTCACAGGAGATGTCATCAGTGCACTTTGTTAAGGCCTTTTCGAACTCCGGCGCCAAGGCCCCTCAGGGGATCGTCGTGGAACCCTTATTAACCCAAGCAGGGCAGCTAATGAAGGGTAGCCGGGTCGTCTAGCGGCCCAGGATGCGGGGCTCTGGACGGAGGCCGCTAGACAGCGGGTGACCGGGAGAGCCCCCGTGACCGGGGTTCGAATCCCCGCCCGGCTACCACACTGATCCTTGTAATCGCTTATTTAGGCGGCCAGGGATGAACAGAATTGGTGACGGATTTGCCATTTGACGTGGCAAAGCTGCAGATATTCGGGAACAGTAACGTAGGCGTCTATATATTCGCTAACGACAAGTTCGCCCTTGTCCCACCCGGTCTCACTCCTAGGGACATAGACACTATCTCAAAGATCCTGCAGGTCGACGTTTACGAGGCTACTGTAATGGGTACGAGACTTATTGGCGTGCTCATGACCGGCAATAATAATGCGCTTCTGGTACCAGAGGGCGTTACTGAGGAGGAGCTGGGAAAGCTTAGGGAGTCGCTGGAGAACTTCGACATCGTGGTGGTCAGAAGCAGGAATAACGCGCTAGGCAACCTGATTGTCGCTAACAGCCATGGGGCTTTAGTCTACCCCAACTTAGAGGACGAGGTCGTGAAGTCCCTGAGGGACACCCTTGGCGTTGAGATCGTTAAGAGGCCAATAGGCGGCATTAGTACCGTGGGCGCCGTCGTTGCGGTAACTGACATAGGCGGGCTCGTCCACCCAGACGCCACAGACGAGGAGGTAGAGTTCCTCAAGGACCTGTTCAAGGTACCATTCAGAACCGGCACCGTCAACTTTGGCGTCTCGTTCGTTAGAACAGGCCTGGTCGTGAATAGTAGGGGCGCTATAGTTGGAAACGACACAAGCGGACCGGAAATAGCGAGAATACAGATGACGTTCGCGGGTCTCTAGGCGCCCTGCTTCTCAGTAGCCTCCTTCCTAGTCAGCTTCCCAGGGGGAAGCTTACCCTTGGCAAGCGAGACTATGGCCTTGGTTGCACCCTCCTCGCTGATGACGGTGACCAGCACCTTAACCCTCCTCGGCGGCCTCCTTATGCCCCTGCTCCATATGTAGTTATTTACCTCGTTTAGTACGACAACTGAGTCATGAGGCACCTTCGAGTGCCTCGCGACGAACTCCTTTAGAAGGTCAACGGCCCTCTTGGCCCTATTAGTGCTTCTTCCGTAGTAGACCCTGCTCAGGTTAACGACATATACTGCACCCTCGCCGGGTTCCACTATTCGTCACCTCACGCCTTCAGCTTAACTGACCTCCAGTGCCTCCTCTTTGGGTTAAACGTGAACTTCCTCAGGGTCTTCACGATCACCCACGCCGGGACTGCCTGGTTGCTCTTGAACGCCCTCGCAAGTCTGAGCTTTCTCGCAAGAGGCTTATGTCTTGACATGATCCTCACCTACTTGCGCTTGAACTTTATCTCGAACTCCCTCCGCGAGCGGCTGTCCAGATCCATTAATATGTTTTTAACTGTTTCGTCGTCGACGGGAGGTCTAAGCCTTCCAGCCTGGACGAGGGTTATAATGGTCTGAATGGCTGCTTGCGCGAGCTCAGGCCTGACGAGCCTCAGGTTCGTTATTCTGTTCATGGCATCTGGGTCGAGCATCGCTCTGAGAACGGCCATGAGCTCGGCCTCCTTTCTCGCCTGCTCCTCCTGAGCCCTCCTCCCCTCTATCTGCTGACGGATCTCCTGCAGCTTCCTTCTCTTCAGCTCCTCGAGTTCCTCGTCATATTCGTCCCCTGAGTCATCATAGGCGCTCATGTTTAACCCTAGCCTCTTGGACCTAAGAGGGCTAATAAAAGATCTTAAAAGCTGATACCGTGATCTGGAGGGGGCGCGAGATGAGGCTGTTCATAGCGGTTGACATAGATCGGCAGGACATGCTACAGCGGCTTAAGGAACTCGAGGAGGAGCTCTCCTCCCTTCATGTGCCCATGAAGCTAGTGGAGCCTGAGAACTTCCACATAACGGTAAGGTTCATTGGTGAGGTTGCCGAGTATGTAGCGGGTGAGATAAGGGGGAGGATCCTGCCAGGCCTTAGATTCAAGCCGTTCAGGCTCAGGCTGGCCGGAATCGGGGGATTCCCTAGCCCTTCAAATGCCAGGGTGATCTGGGTTGGCATAGTTAAGGGCTTTGACGAGCTAAAGGATATTCGAGAGCAGATCGACAGAGGGCTCAGAGAGATAGGGATCACGCTTGAGCAGGAGGAGTTCACGCCTCACCTGACCCTGGCGCGGATTAAGGAGAGGGGCTCGCCAGCCGTGCTCAAGTTCATCATGGAGAAGTCAAACTATGAGATAGGGGAGATGGAGGTCAGGTCCGTGAGGCTCAAGAAGAGCACACTCACGCCGAGGGGGCCAATATACGAGACCCTGGCGGAGGCAAGGGTTTGATGGGCTGCCCAGACAGGACAGAGCTTGAGGAGAGGGCTTTAGACGAGATAAGGCCAACGGGCGTTCAGCTTAGGGCCCTCAGCAGAGTTTATCACTTGATTCGATCAGCCCTTGACGCTAACCTATCATCAAAGGGCCTGAACTATATAATAGAGCCTGAGGGGAGCTACGCCAAGGGAACCCTCCTAAGGGATAGGTGGGAGCTTGACGTCTTTGTGCTCTTTAAGGGCGTTGACGAGGAGTGGGTTAGAAGTGAGTCCGTAAGGCATGTCAGGGAGGCCCTGTCAAGGCTACCAACGGTTGCCAAGTATAGCGAACACCCCTATCTTACAGTGTCCCTTATGGGAATAGAGGTTGACGTTGTCCCAACACTCTACTCCGAGACCCCTTCCGCAAGGCTAGGCGTTGCCAGGACACCCTTTCACACCAGGTATGTAAGGTCGAGGCTCAACGCTTGTCAGGCTGATGACGTTAGGCTACTCAAGTCGTTCTTAAGGGGGATAAACGCTTATGGCGCTGAGATCCAGGTCGGGGGCTTCTCCGGGTACCTGGCAGAGTTACTCGTGCTCTCGTATGGCTCCTTCAGGGCCGCTCTAAAGGCTATGAGTGAATGGCGTCCCCACGTATACTTGGACCCTGAAGGGAAGGGGTCTAGGGAGGAATTAGAGGGTAAGTACCCCGACTCCTCGATAATAATTGTTGACCCTATCGACCCTGGAAGGAACGCAGCCGCCGCTGTCAGCGAAGAGAAGCTGGCCCTAGCTGTGCTGGCGGCTAAGCTGTACCTTATTAGGCCCTCCCTTTCATTTTTCCACGTTTTTAGGAAGAACGTTGAATTGAAGGAGAAGCCTCCACTGATTTTAGTTCTGTGTCGGGGCGAGTACTTTGACGAGCCTCCTGAGAACGTGTGGGGGAGGCTGGCCAGGGCATCAAGGGGTATTCATGGCGAGCTAAAGAGAAAGGGGTTTACACCACTCAAGGTTAGCTTCTTCACCGACGAGGGAACGCTCGTGGTCGTGGGAGTCTCTCTAGCCTTTGAGAGGCTGACAGGCCTTGAGGTTCTTAGAGGGCCTGACGCCTGGGCGGACCCCAATAACATAAGGGCCTTCATTACTAAGAGGCTTGAGGAGGGAGGGATTTGGGCTAGCGACAGGTTGTATGGCTTCAGGCAGTGGAGAGTAACCGAGGCTTCATCAGTTGTCGAGGAATGGCTTTTAAGGTATGGTAGGGACCTTGGGCAGAGCTGTTATGTAATCATGTTGAGGGGCTATAGTGACCTCACGCGGCTCCCGAGGCCTGTGAGGGATTGGGCTTGGATGGAGTTCTTCACAGTTCCGTCCTGGCTCGCTGGCCTCTAAGTTCACCACAAGCTGCCCTTGTCTTCTGTTACCCTCCTAGGGCTTCATGTGACCCAGTCAGGCTCGCCTCGAGGGCCAGAGAGGCTGGCCTCTGTTGCCTTCTTGAGCTCGGGCCTACTGAGATCTCGCATAGAGGCGTCAGGGTCAGGATTCTAGGTAAGGGACATGCCAGCGTGGTATCCGCGGCCATGCTTGACGACGGTAGTGCGGTGGCGGCTAAGTTCAGGAGAACGGACAGCAAGAGGCAGAGCCTAGAAGGTGAGGGAAGGCTCCTTGAGGTGGCAAGCAGGGCCGGCGCCTCGCCAAGGCCTCTCTTTTATTTTAGCGACATCATAGTTATGGAATACGTAGGCATGATGAGTCTTGGACGCCTTATGGCTGAAGCCCCATCCCCTCTTATAGCTGAGGCCATGCTTGAAGCAATAAGGGCGGCGAGGGCCCTCGACCTGGCTGAGGTCCTTCATGCCGAACTCCACAGGCCTTTAAGGAACATCTTTTTCCCCGCCTGGCCATATAGCCTAAAGGCCGAGGTAATCGACCTCGAGTCAGCGTCGAGAGGTTGTGGGAATGTTAACAAGGTCCTCAGCTTCCTTGTGTCAAGAGGGCTTATCAAGGCAGATAAGGATCTTGACTTCAAGCTGAGGGATTACAGATCCTTAGGGTGCCCCCAAGGGCTTTACAAGGACTTGGAGAAGGCTGTGACGCAGGCGCTAAAGGCTAGCATTCTCCTCAACGACCTGGCGTGAGGAAGCGTCGGTGATCGACTGTAGGCCTCCTAGGCTCACTACATTCACCCTCTCAGATCTCAGCACGAGTCTAAAGTCGTCTTCAACGTACAGCTTGCTAAACTCCATGGCAGGTAAGAACCTCAATTGAGCAGGCTTAATTGAGAGCTTGGCCCCGCACATTGGACACGTCATGTCGTCATAGCCCCCTAGGACCTTTTTGGGTACCGGTGGGCCGTTAAACTTATTCTTATCGGCCTTGTCGCCTATGGCGTACTTGTAAAGTATTGCCCCGCATCTGCGGCACCTTATGATAATTCTGCCAACGTCAGAGATGTGGTTCGACAAGCCTGGGCACCAGGTATTACCTTGAACTATCGCCAGTTAATAGGGAGTATCGGCTGTGGCTGGCTCAGCTTATCCATGAAGCACGCCGGTTATCAAGGGAGAGACTAGTTGAAAGGGAGCGCGCCCCCTAGTGAGAGCGTTTGAGGAACTGCCGTAAAACCAAGGTAAACCTCTTTACACAACTTATGGGTACTATCTGCCAGCAGGCATGGGCCTTTGGCTTTTAGCTATAACGCTTTAAAGTCAGCCTAACTGACGTAGGGGTGGTGGGGCCGTCGTCTAGCCTGGTAGGATGCCAGCCTGGGGAGCAGGTCCCCATGCCAGGCCGCCCGGATCGCTGGTGGTCCGGGGTTCAAATCCCCGCGGCCCCACCACGCTTATAACTTCCTGGCAAGGATGGCAGGCAGGTGTCAGGTTCCATGGAAAGGCCTAGAGTAAAGGTCGGCGATAGGGAGATTGGGCTAACGGACGAGGTTATAGAGGTGCTAAGGAAGTACGTGAAGACCAACATGACGCTTGAGCAGCTGGCCGCAGAACTTGGCCTGAATGGGTGGGATGAGGCTTACGAGCTGGTCAAGGCTGTCCCTGCCTGGCTTCTTAGAACGTACACATATGTAATAAAGGCGAAGACGCCACCTGAGGCCGGTGAGGCCTAATCAAGCGTCACTGATGAGCCTTGACTGGCTCAGGGGTAAGTCTAAGGAGCCTCGTCTGAGCTTCCCGCGAGATCATAGGATCGATTACAACCAGTGACGCACCCCTTTCCGGTATTCCATATATCACCAGGGATCCAGGCTCGGCGCACATGAGCGCTGGCAATGCGAGCATGTCCTCCTCACCCCTTACTAAAACAATTAGCTTATTTGAATCCCTAATAGCAGCGCACATCGCGTCGAGCGCCTCGGGCGTAAGCCCGCCAGCGGGGTTGTCTAGGGAGATCTGTAGGTAGTTGGCGTCTTTAATTAACGTTATAGGCCGGCCAAGCCACTGCCTCTTGGTCTTTCCATCAACAACTATGACATCTGGAAGCCTCCCTGATTTCAGGCAGTAATAGGTAACCACGTCTCCTACGCAGATTACCTTGGTCCAGGCTCTCTCCTTTACGATCTGAGGCAGGTCGCCAGAGATCAGAACGCCTCTTGGCCAGGAGAAGTCCTCCCTGTCTCCCTCACTGACCCTAAACTGAATCAGCGACTTCCCCTCACTTGGCAACGTAGGTCCCGGCGACCTTTATTGCAAACGCCCCCTTGTAGTTTAGCTTAAGCCTCTTAGCCAGCTCCGAGTTGCTGAGTATTATCATGATTCCCTCCCAGTCATCAACGAATGTTGTCCCACCGCACACGGGGCATACGTTCACATCCCTGGGCACTATGGCCCCGCAACTCTTGCATGCCTTCATCGAGATCCTTCTGGCAGGCGCCTTAACGGGCACTTCGCCTCCCTCCTGCGTGTTTGTTTTGGGGAAATTAACCTAATTTATCTTTGAATGAATGAAAAGGGCATCAAAAGTAATTACCTGGAGCTTTATTTTTAACGATCTATTACGTTATATGTAGATCTGTAGGAGTACACACTCATATAATTTTGTCTCAAATGATTTAGATAACATGAGTGGTGAGGATGCCGAAGAAGGTCTGGAGCGAGGAAGAGGAGGAAGGGGAAGAGGAGGAAGAGCTCGAAGAGGAGGAAGGGGAAGAGGAGCTCGGTGAAGAGGAGGGGCTAGAGGGCGAAGGGGAAGAGGAGGAAGAGCTCGAAGAGGAGGAAGGGGAATTTTAAGCGGATAGTATTCGAGCCTCTGTTTTGGATAACTATTTTAAAGTCTCTTGAACGCCCCTCTGAGCGTAAGGAGAGAGTTCAGGCCTATGAGTACCACCCCCCTGGATCAGGATAAGGGGGATCTTGGCCAGGACAGGTTGAATTCCTCGGTTGGACCACACGGCAACGGAGACAGCAACGTAAAGTTTGTGCTCTTCAAGGTGCTCAGTGCGCTCAAGCACTTCTACTCCTTCAAGGAGCTTGAGGAGAGGCTGGGGGTGTCCGCCCAGATACTATGGAGGTACGTCTCGTTGAGGAGCGTCCCAGAAAGGCTGACTGCCGAGAAGCTCCTTCAGAAGATAGACGATGAGGGCCTAGTCGATGAGGCGCTCAGGAAGGCGTTAGGTGAGGGTGAGGAGCTGTGGCAGATACTGAGCAGTCCCGGAGTAATGGCGTTGGCTGAGCTTAAGGTATTGAACTCGTTGAAGGGCGATAAGGTGAACGCCGTCATTACGGGACCGGACGGCTACTCAACGGCGTTCGGCGCGGTAATAGCTGACGCGCTACATGCTAGGCTCTGCGTGGCGAGCAGGTCCCCTTACTCAAGGCACATTATAACGAAACACTACAAGGTGTCACAGGACTATTACGACACTCTGATGTTCCCGAGGGAGTGCATACCAAGGAGGGGCAGGGCGCTATTAGTGTTGGTTGACGGCAATAAGGCGCCACAGCTCTCAGCGATACTCGACATAGTGAGGGCGAGACAGGCATCAGTGGCTGGAGTCCTAGTCGTGGTTGGCTCTGACCCAAAGGTGCAAGAGCTGGTTAAGGCCAAGATTGGCTCAGAGACGAAGGTCCTAACTCTTACTAAGCCCTGTGAGGCTCAGGACCCACAATGCGGGGAGGAGAAGGAGCCTACCCCCGTGAGAGGTAATGGATAGCTTAGGATTCCGCCTTTCTGAACACTTAAAACCGGCCTTATCCCAAATCTAATATATTGGTCGAGGGCTGCTGGATGGCAAATACATCTTTTGGCCGAACAGGGACTTCAATCTCATCAATTCGCTCCTCGTCGATCTCTGACGCCATTGAAGCCACCTCGCTCAACGCGAAGGTTCCTTCAGATGCCAGGATCCCTGAGGTCAGGAAACTGATGAGGGATAGGGGCTTCCGAACAGTCGCAGTAATAGAGGGAAAAGCCGGGAGGGTCATTGGAATAATAACTAGGGGTGACGTTCTGATGGTTTCCTCATCTAAGAGCGAAGCAACAGCCGGCTCTCTCGCTTACCCCTCCCCTGTGACACTTGCCCCCTCCACCAGCATTGAGAAGGCGTTAACGTTAATGCTCAGTAACGACCTGTGGGAGGCCCCTGTAATCAATGAGGTCTCGTTTGCGGGTTTCTTTGGCCTCAACGATGTGATAAGAGCCCTTCTAGACAGGGCACCAGGAGTGCTTGAGGAGGCTGTAGTGAGGGATTACATGACCCCAGGACCTGTCTTTGCGTCGTCAGAGGACTTCATAGCAAGGATATGGAGGAAAATGATCGAACTTAAGTATGCAGGCCTCCCGGTTACTGATGATAATGGGAGGCTAGTGGGCATGATAACGCAGTACGACCTGCTTGCCAAGGGCTACACGAGAATACATCTTGAGAGCGAATCAGGCGCGTCTAAGGGGCCTCGGGTAAAGGAAGCTATGACAAGGTCTGTAATGTACGTTACGCCCTGGTCCAGGCTATCAGAGGCTGCGAGGCTCATGGTGATTAGGGGGTTTGGCCGTATCCCGGTTGTGGACGATCCGAAGTCAATGAGGCTCGTTGGAATTGTTGATAGGGAAGACGTAGTCAAGGTACTAAGGGTGAGAGCTTGAGCAGGAGCACCCAATACAGGCCCAGGATATCCAAGTCAGTGAAAATAGTTAGCAGCGTCTCAGTCAGAAAGGTTGAGGGATATCGATACCTGAGGGCCGACGCGGAGCCAAACTGGAGCCAGAGGGTGAAGGAGAGGGAGGGCGAGGTCCTTCAGGTAGCTTCAAGGCCCGCGATAACGACGACTGCCACTAGCGTGATAATGAAGGCCATAGAGCTCATGCATGAAAAGAGGGTGAGGGGGCTTATAGTCATTGACTCTAGGGGGGTACTTAAAGGAACAGTCACAGCTACTGACGTAATAAATTACCTTGGTGGTGGTCACCTTTATAGCATAGTCCAGGAAAGACATAGAGGGGACGTATACAATGCCTTAAACGCTGAGCCGATAGAGTCCATAATGAACCCCTCGCCAATCTACGTCCTTGGCTCTGCTAAGGTTTCCGAGGCCCTGAAGGTTATGGTCCTCAATGGGGTTGGCCTTCTTCCGATTGTTGATAAACAGGGAGTGCCGCAGGGCGTTGTGACGGAGCATGACATGGTTAGGCACCTGTCTACTAGGCAGGTTGGAGTGAAGGTCTCCGACGTCATGACGTCAAACCTCGTAATCGCCTATGATGATGACAGCCTGAGGAGGGTGCTTCAACTTATGTCAATTTATGGCTTCAGGAGGCTTCCAATAGTTTCCAGGCATGAGAGCACGGTAGTCGGCGTCGTGAGCGCAATTGACGTGATATCATTCTTTGGCTCTCATGAGGCCTTTGAGAGGCTTACTAGCCGCAGTATTGAGGATGTGTTATCAGTAATGGCGTCAGAGATAATGTCAAAGGATGTCTACACTGTCGACGAGACGGACGACGTTGGGGAAGCCGCTTCACTTATGAGCAAGTACAACACTAACAGCCTCATAGTAGTCGACAAGAACGGAGAGGCCAAGGGCATAGTAACAGAGAGGGATGTACTGCTAGCCCTCGCGCTGAGGTGATATGGAATGGCGCCAAGGGTCTCAAGCTATATGAGCACACCCGTCTACGTTGTTAGGCCGAGCGACACGCTAGCACATGCCAGGAACCTGATGTTCAAGAGAAACGTGGGGAGGCTAATAGTTATTGACGCAGCAGAGAAGCCTATCGGTATTATAACGAATGCCGACATCGTTGACGCTGTACTTGGGATAAACTTCAACAGAACACTTGATGAGATAAGGGTGTCAGAAGCCATGTCAAAAGAGCTTGTAACAATAGACCCCACCAAGTCCCTGAAGACTGCGGCACACTTAATGGTCAAACATAAAGTTGGTGGCCTTCCAGTAGTCGGAAAGGAAAACAAGCTAGTTGGCATCATAACCAGGACCGACCTCCTGAGGGCCTATGGGGATAAGTATACAGGTGAGCTCAAGGTTGCCGACATCATGAGAACAGACTTTCCAAAGGCAAGACCTACCCATTCCATATACTACGTGTTGAGGCTCATGGAGGCTGACCCTACAAAGAAGGTGATAGTCACCGATGACGAGGGCAGGCTGTTAGGGGTCATAGCAGAAAAGGACCTGGCCTTCGCATATGTTCCAGCCTTTCTCCTGAGGGTGAGGGGAAAGGACAGGTATCTCAGGACGAAGGTTGTGGACCCCCTAAAGGACAGGATCGTGAGCCTTAGAAGTTACCTGGTTCCGGTCGCTGAGGACGTGATGACACATGATCCTGTAGTGGTTTCGCCTGAAGACGATGCTGCCGAGGCCGCCAGGACAATGGCAAGGGAGAGGATAGGGTGTCTTCCAGTCGTCGACAGAAGTGGGAGGCTTGTCGGCCTACTCACTAAGTACGACTACGTTTATCTAATGTCTAGGACAGCGTAACCTGACAACTGAGCAGCTTTTTTGCGAAATCCTGCGGGTCAATTTTCTCTAGGTCTTCATACCCCTGGCCAACGCCTATGAATATCACGGGCTTCCTTATAGCCGCCGCGACGGAAACCACTGTGCCCCCCTTGATATCCGCGTCTACCTTGGTTACTATGACCGCGTCCACCCCAACACCGTCATTAAAAAGCCTAGCCTGTTCAACGGAGTCGTTGCCGGTGAGGGAGTCAACCACGAGGACCTTTAGGTCAGGCTTGGCAACCCTCACTATCTTCTTAAGTTCACTCATCAGATCAACGTCGACATGCATCCTCCCTGCCGTGTCGAGCAGGATAGCGCAGGCGCCCCTTTTCTGGGCCGTGGCTATAGCGTTGTATGCTACGCTTGCAGGGTCGGAGCCGTAGGATCCTCCCACAAAGGTGACGCCAAGCCTCTCCGCATGCGTCTTTAGCTGCTCCTGGGCTCCAGCTCTGAATGTGTCAGCGGCCGCTATCAGGGGTCTGACACCATGATCCATGAGGTACTTTGCGACTTTAGCGATAGTTGTGGTCTTGCCCACGCCGTTAACGCCGAAGAAGGCTATAACGTAAGGTTTACTCTCTGAGCACTTCCTCCTCGCCTCGGCAACTAGGTCAGGTCCAGGAACGCCTAGCGCGGAAACTATAGAACCTAGTACTGCGTCCTTGACAAGTTCATCAACGTCAGCGGTCCTCAAAACCCTTGAGCCAGCGAGAGACCTTCTGACTCCATCAGCGATGACGAGAGCGGCATCGTAGGCTACGCCGGCCTCGACCAGGTCAATAATAAACTCTTCTAAGGGTTCATTAACGTCATCTGGCTTAAGCTCCTTAGTCTCGATCCTTTCCTTAACGCTCGAGGTGAATTTGCTAAAGGCCTCCTTAAGCTTCTCAAACAACTCACTTTCCCTTTGCCTGCTGGCCTGCCTGGGCAGCGGCGACCGCCTGCTGGAGCACGGCCTCGTACTGGCCCTGGAGCCTTTCCACTTCGCTTAGTCTTTGGGCCACCCCGTTTATTGCCCTGGTTATTTCGCTTTCCTCCTCGCTGAGAAGCTTGAGGCCTTCAGAAATGTCGATCTTCACGTAGACCTCTGCCCCCAGGTGAACTATTACCTTGTCTCTAGTCTGAGGCTTCGCCTCAATAAGGGCCACGTAACCCGTGGAGAGAGGGAAGAGGACTAGCGAATCAGGTGCCGACTTAACTATAGCGTCAATGCCCTCCTTAGCCCTTGATACTAGGTCTCTCTCGGCGACCAGCTGGTTTAGAAGGTCCCTAAGCCTAGAAGCCTCAGCCCTTATTATGTCAAGCTGTGCCACCAGCTCGTCCAGTGTTATGACCCTTCTCTGGCCTTCCTGTGACAATTACATCACCCTAACGGACTGTGAGAGGGCCTTTATGCGCAGGTCCTCAACCTCCTCAGGGCTGACCTCGGAGATAGAGGTTATCCTAACGTGTCTCCTCTTAAGCTTATGGTGGCTGCCAAGCTCCGACAGCACTTTCTCAATAGCGTCTGAGCTTTTGAGGGCCCTTATATAGATCGTGAACTTACGCCACTCTGGGAAGCTATCATGTGACAGCATCATCTCGCCAACCACCTTAAATACCTTGATCTCCCTCTCCAAGGCCTTTCCCTTACCCAGGCTGACCTAATGCTGGACTTTAAATTTATAAAGTCAG
>JBMFIT010000032.1:0-15726 GCA_049974445.1 Acidilobus sp. | reverse complement strand
TTTGTGAGTTTATGTTGTTTAATGAAAGCGTTGACCTACCGCTAAAGCCTGTTAGCTCGATACCTGTACTCAATATCTGAGCGTTTCTCAAAACGTCTACGTTACTAAACCTACCGTTTAACACCGAAAGGGCGTATATGCCAACTCCGTAGTTTGTTGATAGGCCTGCGCTCACGTTATCAACCTCTGTATATGGCACCCCTGCTAAGTAGATGCCATCATAGATGTTCGAGTCCGTTAACGCTAAGGTGGAGTAGTTGTAAACATATAGGCCAACGTAGGGGCCTGTGCCAGAGGAGCTGCTGCTCAAATGGCTTATAGTCAGGCTTTTTCCATTACTCGCTTCAAAGTTCGTATACTTTACCTGATTCGACCTCCCTGTTAAGAAAACCCAGTTAACGTTCACTTGACTGACGCCGTTCAGGTAGATTCCGTAGGAGGGGGATTCCGATGAGACGTACACATTTACGTCGCTAAGCGACAGGACATATGCGCTTTCTACGTATACTCCTATGTTGAATGACCTTGTTGACACCTTGGATAACGTTATGCCGTTCTCGTTGCCTATAACCTCGATAGCGTTGTTAAAGGAGCTTACGGACAGGTCGTTCAAAAGCACCTTGGAGGAGTTTGTAATCATGATGCCCGTCTGGCCCAACATGGGGTAGCTGAAGGAAGACTGAGTGTCAATGCCGGTGACGTTAATGTTCTCCATAGTGACCTCAATGGGACTTACCAGCCATATCCCTGTGCCACCGTAGTAGCCGAACCATCCAACAGACTTAACGTTGGTTAAGTAGACGTATGGTATTCCATCAGTATAGACCCCGATTCCGCCCTGTCCGTCATGAGATGAGAAGGTGGAGTTTACTGCCGTAAAGTTATATACGTTGTAGACCATAATACCATTAGTGTATGGGTTGCCGTTGTCGGCCTCCAGCTTAAACCCCTTTAACAAAGTTAACGAGCCAGCCCTTCCAGTAACGTTCATTCCTTGATAGCTGCCCAGGTCTGAGTTAACCATGACAAGGTTGGAGAAGCCACTTAGCGAGAAGGCGTATATTGTAATGTTCGAGCCAGTAAATTCAACGGAGCCATAACTGTTTATTGAAAAACCGCCCAGGTAAATCCCTTTCAAATTATCAAGGGTTAACGAGGACCCATTTGAAATCGAAACGCCGTAACTGTATTGCGTCGACGCGTTCCCTAAGGTCACATCGTCTAGTTTTACATTACTAATGTTATTAAATAAGATATAAACACTATAATATTCATAAACATTATTGGTAGGTATTAGCGAGCTTGTTATGTTCAAATAGTTTCCATTTGATATGTTCATTCCTCCCCATATGTTTGAGCCGGTTATTTGTGAATTTTGGAAGTTTGTTAGATATAAACCATAACTAGAGCCTGTCTGGAAGTTAACATTATATACCTTTACGTTATTTAAATAAGAGCTAGATAAATTACTGATATCAATGAATTGATATACTGAGACTCCGTTAAGCACCGCTGAAGCAGGGCTTTCCTGCCCACTAATCCAAAGGGCCCCCAAATCTAATACATTGGTAAGAGATGCCCTGTAAAACTGTGAAACGGTTAAACTGCTGAAGTTAGCTTCGTTGATGTTGATTTGATTAACGTCTATAATGGTCCCAGCGCCAGGTTGATAATTAGGGCAGTAATCCATCTTGTTTATGCTAAGAGAACTGACGTTTGAAACATACAGCTGTTGAGAGCTGTTTGAGCCTACGTTTGATAAAGTCGCTTTGGTTGAGTTCAAGATTCCAATTGCGATGCCTCCATTTGATGGTGAATTGAAGAGGTCGTTTCGCATTGATATATCGTTGCTGTTGTCTATATAAACAGCATAACCATTTAAAGCATAGCTTACGACATTATTTAACGTTATATTTGAGGAATCGGTGATATTCAATCCTTGGTAGGTAGTATAAGTCATCCCAGGCATAGTCCAATAAGCAATAACACCTTGCATATACAGAGTGTTAACATCATATGCCAATAAATCCTCGCCTAAAGGCTGGCCTGATCCCTCTATTACACCTGATACATTTACATTTCTCAAGCCTACTTGATTTGAACTAGTTATATCAAGACCTGCGCTAATGTTCATATTTTCAATAATGATAGATGTAGAATTAAAAATTGTAGTGTTCCCTTGGCCTCCATAGTTCAATACGACGCCTCCCTGGCCTATGATTGTTAGGTCCTGCTTACCTTGAATTAACACCGATCCATTATAGAGGTACCCTTGGGCAACGTAAATAGTCGTTCCTGGGGCAGCGGCATTTATAGCATCTTGAAGGCTTGAGTACTGCTGCGGAACATAAATAATATTGTTCGCCTGTGAATGTGCTGTCAGTGAAGCCAACGAAAGCCCAGGTAAGGCTATGAGTGTGAGGGCCACCAAGACGTACTTAAGCACGCTCAAAGACCGTCATATCCGGAACACCTAAATGCCCCACAAAGGTGTACCTTTGGAGTATATAAGCGCGTTGCCTGGACTGGTCGAAGGCTGTTGAAACAGCTATGGCGGCCTGAGCTCGGCGGGGCTGTAGACAACCTCACACTCAATGGAATTACTTATAAGGGCTTATACTCATTCTTCCGCCCGAGCGTCAACCAGCTCGGGCGCCGCGGGGTTACCAGTAAGTCACCAGTAATAGGAGGCCCGCGCCGTTGACCTCGATCGCCGCCGATGAGCTCACGGTGACTCAACGTGATCTGCAGACGAGGCGGAGCTCCCTGGGCGCAACCGTGAAGGGACTTAAGGTGACTGAAGTGAGCGCCTAGGGAGGACGGCTCGTAAGGTCCTTCTGCGCAGTGTATAGCCTAAGGCTATACTCAACGGAAAGGTTATTGGAAGGGCCGTCCTCAGGCCCTGAGGGCCGCGCCCACCAGGTCATTGACGCTCCTGAAGCCCATGTACTCCATGTACTCCTCCATCCCCCTCCTCACCTCCCACACCACCTGAAGGCCCTTCCTTACGAGGGCCGTCCCTATCTGTACGGCCCTCGCCCCCGCAAGCATGAGCTCGACCGCGTCCTCCCAGGTCTCAACGCCACCTACACCTATTATTTCGGGCCTGAGCTCCTTATAGACCTCGTAGACCGCTCTGACAGCTATTGGGTGAATGGCAGGCCCAGATAGGCCGCCGACCCCGTGGCCGAGCGCTGGCCTCATCGTGTACACGTTTATCCTCATGGCCCTCACAGTGTTTATCAGCGCAAGGCCCCTGGCCCCCGCGGCCAGTACGGAGGACGCTGTCTCCAGGAGCCTGTCGGATACCCCAAGCTTAGCTATAACCGGGACCACAATGCTTGATGCCACGGTCCTCGTGACCTCAGCGCTCAGCCCGGGGTCCATGCCTATCTCAAGGCCCATCTTCTCGACGTGCGGGCAGCTTAGGTTTAGCTCAACCGCCGCCGCCCCCTCCTCCTCGGCGACTGAGGCTACCTTAGCGAAGTCGTCGGGGGTAGAGCCCGCTATGCTGACGAGGACTGGTATGCCGAGCTGCCTCAGCAGCCTCATGTGCTCCTTAAGACTCTCTATTCCTGGGTTGGCGAGTCCGACGGCATTCAGGGCGCCGTACTCTATGTGTACGACCCTTGGCATCGGGTATGGCTGCCTGGCCGTGGGGGTGTAGGACTTCGTCACTATCGCGCTGACGCCTGACCGCCCTATCGCAAGCAGGCCATCCAGGTTGTCTGACATCACGCCGCTGGCGTTCATTACTGGGTGGGAAAGGCTGAGGCCTGCCACGCTAACCCTGAGGTCAGCCAAGTCTCACGCCTCCAAATGGGTTTAGGGCCGGAGGCTTAAGAAGGACCTGGCCCTCCTCGGCCGCCAGGGCACCTCCGACAAAGACTGCCTTTGGTATAGCGTAGACCTCCCTCATGAAGGCATGTGAGTAGGGGGCTTTACTATATGTACTCACAAACCTGCCCCTCCACGTGTAGTCCAGGGCCACTAGATCGGCCCTGTAGCCAGGTTCTAACAGGCCATATCTAGACTCAAGCCCCAGAACCCTGGCTGGCCCTAAGGATGCGAGCTCGAGGAATTTGGCTAACGACATCGCGCCTGAGCTAACTAAGGAGAACATCACGAGGGGCCACAGGCCAAGCCATGGAATGCCCGAGGGGCAGTGGGGCCAGAACCCCTTTTCGACCCCTGCGTGCGGGGCATGGTCACTCGCGATAGCGTCAACGGCTCCCTCGATGAGGGCCTTAAGCAGAAGGGACCTCGTAACTGAATCCCTTAGTGGGGGGTTAACCCTGAAGTAACACCCCCTCGCCTCGGAGTCGAAGAGGACGTGGTGAGGCGTCACGTCAGTGGTAGCGCCCAGCTCTCTTGACGCGTACAGCGTACCAGGACACGATACGTGAGTCACGTGAAGTCTCGTGGGCCTGCCAAATGTTGACAGGAGGTGGACCGCTGCCCCCTCCATCCAGCAACCCCTGGCAAGGCCCCTCCAAGGGTTATCGCCATCCATCACCCTCTCGGCCTCAGGCAGCTCGGGGTGCAGGACGACTAGCCTCCCGCTACCAAGGACATCAGTCAGGACGCCTACCCTGAGGGACATGTCCTCGGGGTATACCTTGAACCCCGCTATTGGCATCGCTGCCAGCTCCCTTACGTGCCCCATATCGTCTGGGACGCCGGCGTAGACTCCGTAGTCAACGTAGGAAAGCCTTGACAGCGCCTCCAGCTTCATCTTAACAGCGTCTGGCGTCGCAAGCCTTGGCCTCGTGTTGGGCATGTCAACAACGAGAGTTATACCGGATGTCAGAGCGGCCTTGGTCCCGCTTCCCTCATCTTCCTTATAGGAGAGCTCAAGGCCCCTAAGGTGCACGTGCAGATCTATGAAACCAGGCGCCACGACTAGCCCTTCGTCAAAGAACCTGTAAACAACGTCGCTCCTCGGTTCCCTGGTTATGGACGCTATGTAGCCATCCTTAACGTTTGCGCACCCCTCGCCGAGGTGGCCCCTAGCGTCAACAAGCCTCCCACAGATAGAGGCCTCCAAGTTATGACACCGCTGATAGCTGCCTAACTATGGCGTCCCTGTCTAGCTCGGCCCCACAGTAGTAGCACCTGAGCCTTAGCGGCGAGCGGCTCACTAAGATGAACTTACTCCTCACGGGCTCTGCTGGCTTCCTGGTTATGCAGGTTGGATTAGAGCACGTTAGGACACCCTCTATGACGGGCGGGATCTCGACATGCCTCTTCTCAACGACGACGTACTCCCTAATGGTGTTCACGGTGGCCGAGGGCGCTACGAGAGCTATCTTTGTTATGTCCTCATACCTAGGGTAGAAGCCTTCGAGCTTAACTATGTCCTTCTTGCCCATCCTGGTGCTGTCAACATTCATAACTATGGCGACCCTGAAGCCTTCGTCACCTCTTATGCCTAGCATCCTAAGCACGGTCAAGGCAAGGCCGGCAGGTATATGGTCAATCACCGTCCCGTCCCTTATCTTTGTTACGAGGAGGGTCTTGCCCTCCTCCGTAGCGCCCACGCTAATCACCCCCTAGCACAAGCGTGAGGAGGGCCATCCTCAGCGGGACCCCTAGCCTGGCCTGCGTGAAGTAGGCCTGAAACTCTGTTAGGTCTACGTCAGGAGTCAGCTCGTCTACCCTCGGAAGGGGGTGAAGCACCTTAGCCCCCTTCTTAGCGTGGCTCTCCAGCAGCCTTCTCGTGATCCTATAGCTTCCTCGCACCTTCTCGTACTCCTGCGGGTCAGGGAACCTCTCCCTCTGAATCCTCGTCACATATATGACGTCAGCCCTCCTTAGACCCTCCTCAAGGCTAACCTCCTCAAGGCTCAGGCCGCTCTCAAGAAGGTCCCTTCTGAGCTCGTCCCTTAGCCTCAGCATAGGCGGGGAGGAGAGCATAACCACCTCAGGCCTGAACTTAGCGAGGGCGTAGAGAAGGCTTGAAACCGTCCTGGCGTACTTCAGGTCGCCTATGATTAGGTAGCTTAGCCCGTCCACTGCGCCGAAAAGCCTCCTGACCGTGTATAGGTCCAGCATGGCCTGGGTCGGATGGTGTTGACGGCCGTCACCCCCGTTTATGATGGGAACTGACGCAACCTCGGCAGCTAGCGTCGCAGCCCCCTCGTACTTGTGCCTCAGGACGACCAAGTCTGAATAGGAGTCCAGCATCCTTATGGTATCAACGAGGGACTCGCCCTTGGCCACGCTAGTTGCCTCCTCCGCGGTGAAGCCTATTGCCTCAGCGCCGAGCCTCTTGGCCGCTGCCTCGAAGCTTAGCCTCGTCCTCGTTGAGGGCTCAAAGAAGGCCAAGGCTACGACCTTCCCATCAAGCCTCTTACGTACCGAGCCGGTGCCAAGCTCCCTCTCCATAATGTCGGCGTTTTCAAAAAGCAGTTCCAGGTCCTCCCTTGAGAAGTCCCTCACGTCGACTACATCGCGCCCGCTCCAGCCCAAAAGCCCTGCGCATAGTTGGCGGCCGGGGTTTTAGGGGATCACGGAGCGTTCCCACGCGCCGTGACCTCTCGTCACCTTTAACCGGCACGTGGGTCACCACGCGACCCGCTGGCCTCCTCACTGTGGCGGCTCACGCCAGTCGCCTGGGCTGAAACAGCGTACCTGATGGCTGCTAAGGTCGCTTAGAGGTAACTGGAAGTAACATGAGGTGTTGAGAGAGGTGTAACGGCCTAGCGGCCCCAGAGCTCCCTTGATATGTCTAGGAACTGCTCTTTGCTTAATAGGCCTGACCTGATGGCCTCCCTAAGTATCGCCCTCAGGGTCGCGATCCTCATGAGCTCAACCCCTACCTCGGCGAGGGCCTTAGAGGCCCCCTGCTCCCTGTCAACTATCACGAGCGCCTTCACTGAGGAGGCCCCCGAGGAAAGAAGGGCCCTCGCCGAAATTACCAGGCTTCCCCCGGTGGTTGCTACGTCGTCTATCAGGATCACGCGCCTGCCGCTGACCTCTGCGCCCTCTAGCGTCCTTTCAGTCCCGTGGCCCTTCGGCTGCCTCACGTAGGCGAGGGGAAGGCCAAGGGTCAATGCTACCCCTGTAGCCCATGGAATCCCTCCAGTTGCCACCCCCGCTACCACGAAGCCCTCGCCAGCGCCGGCCTCTAGGGCCTCCCTGGAGAGCATCGAGGTTAGGGACCTGAAGTGATGGGGGTACCCGAGGACTCTCCTCATGTCAACGTAGACGTGACTGACAGCGCCTGAGGCCAACTTGAACTCTCCGAAGAGCAGAGCCCCAGTCTCGGTCAGCGCCCTCAGAACTACAATCTCTGGGCCTGGCATCTTGAGGCCGCCTCCCCTGCCTGAACTGCTGCCCCCAGTGGGTCCTTTGAGCCAAGAATCGCGCGGCCGATTATCTCATAATCTGCCCCAGCGCATATCGCGTCACCCGGCCTGGCCCCCTGGGCGCCCACGCCAGGCGAGACGATCTTGACACCATCGAGCTCTATTCTGACCCTTTTTATTACCTCAGGCCTCGTGGCAGGTGCTACCACACCCCAGGGGGCCAGTTCCCTGACTAGCCCTAGCACCCTGTCTAGGTCCGCGTCATAAAACTCCAATGAGCCGGCGTGACTCATTGAGGCTACCAGGATGAGCTTGAGGTCCCATTTTCTAATGCTGTCAACGAGCGCGTCAAGGGCCCCCTCCCTGCCCACGAAGGCGTGCGCTATCACCGCGTCTACGTAGTCCTTGACCAGGGAGGTAGTCTTTACCATAACGTCACCTATGTCAGCTAGCTTAAGGTCAGCTATGAGGAACGCGCCGTTTGCCGCTGACCTGAGCTCCTTCAGAAATCCAAGCCCACAGGAGATAAGAGTGGGGATGCCGACCTTGAAGCCTGACACTATAGGCGAGATCGAGGAGGCCAGGGAGAAGAGGGCCTTATCGCAGGAAGTTTCATCAATGGCAACTATGAGAGGATACCTTCTCACGAACCCTCCCTGCAAGAGCCCGGGAAGGTAAATATTGCTAACCCAAGAAGTTCTCCGTAAATATGAGGAGGACTGTAGGCAAAGGTTAGGTGGACTAAGTGACCTCGGTTTTCGTAGTAGGTCTTGGAAGGATGGGGAAGGGGATCGTGAAGAACCTGACTAAGAAAGGCTACGCCGTACTGGGCTATGACGTTTACCCAGGTGCCTATAGGCAACTTGAAGGGGTACCTGGATTTACCCCCTTGCGCTCACTGTCAGAGGCGCTAACGTCTGACTATGTGTTCCTTCTCCTCCCGACCTCCCGTGAGCTAATTCCAACCCTTGAGCAGCTGTCAGGGGCCCACGGGGTTGTGATCAATATGTCGACAATAGGCCTTGAGGACGCGAGGGTCGCCGCCAGCAAGGCCCCTCAGAGGTACCTCACTGCCATGATTGAGGGCGGCCCAGCCAACGCGGAGGCTGGAACCATGACCCTTTACGTAGGGGGGTCGAGGGATGTCTATGATGCCTCCCAGCAGGTACTAAAGGACATGGGCACCCCGATATATCTTGGAACCCACGAGGCAGCGACCGCGATGAAGCTGTTCAGCACAGCCATACTCCTCGCCAACGTTGCGATATTAGCAGAGTTGTCGCATGCGCTATCAGCCCTAGGTCTTGACTCAGACCTGGTCATAAAGGCGCTCTCGTCGGGAGGAGCCGACTCAGCCCAGCTCAGGGCCAGGCTTCCAATAATGCTTTCCCGCTCTTACAGGGACCTGTTCTCGGCCGAGCTGGGAAGCTATGTATTAAGGGAGGCCATAAGCGCCGCCAGGTCGCTCAGTAGCCCGTACTCACCTCTCCTGTCAGCAGTCGGTGAGCTACTTGAAGCGGCCAGGTCCCTCGGCCTTGGACAACACGACGTGTCGGAGCTAGCCGAGTTATATAGGGCCCTCGCTACGAGAAAGGGGTGAGGGTTAATGAAGGAGGTTCTCTACACTGACAGGGCCCCTAAGCCTGTAGGACCCTACAGCCAGGCCGTAGTCGCTGGGAACCTCATTCTCGTATCCGGTCAGGTTCCATTAGACCCTTCCACTGGTAAGTTAGTTGATGGCGACTTCGAGGCCCAGGTCAGGAGGGCCATGGAGAACGTCAAGGCCATACTTGAAGCAGCTGGTCTATCCCTCGACGATGTAGTTAAGGTCACGGCCTACCTGAAGGACCCCTCGAAGTTCCAGGACTTCAACAGGGTTTACTCAGAGTACTTCAAGGGCTCCTTCCCGGCCAGGACGACAATTTTTGTGGCTGACCTGCCAGCAGGCGCCCAGGTAGAGATTGACGTAATAGCCTATAAGGCCTAGCCAGGCCTGTGTAAGGCTCTATTTCTCGCTAAAGCAGGCCTTTTTCACTATATCGCTGGTCCCCCTCATCCCGCCCGAGAATGGAACCTTCTCGCTGAACCTTATCACCTGGGGCTTCTTACCTGTCCTCCTCTCCATCTCGTCAGCAAGCCACCTCTCGTCAACAGCCTGGTCTGGGCCAAGGACTATGTAGTCAGGCCTTATCAGCTCAAGCGGCTTGAGGTAATCAACCTCGTCGCCTAGCACGACCTGGTAGACGTACTTTATTGACGAGAGAACCAAAGCCCTTGAGCTCTCGTCAAGTAGGGACGGCCTTCCCTTGTCCTTAACTACGTTCCTGTCCCTCGCAACTATCACGTAGAGCTTACCGAGGGAAGACGCAAACCTTAGTAGCTCTAGGTGCCCTGGGTGTATTATGTCAAAGGTGCCCGCAACCGCAACGACCTTGTCCTCAGGCCTCCTCCAGTTTATCTCGGCAAGGCCTGCGTGCCTGAGGGAGTCGACAAGGCCCTCCGCGTATGAAATTGATACAAGCGAGTCTATGACGTCCCCCTTGTCAAGGTAGTACTCGGCGTCTTTAAGGTAGGCTTCGGCGTTACTAAGGAGATTCGCAAGACCGTCATCAGTGATGTTCCTGGTCATCTTGTCTAGCGACATTTTCAGGTGGCCCAGGGTCTGACGGAAGGCCTCAATGTACTTCCTCGCCCTCTCCTCGAGGCGGTCGTCCACGAGCAGACACCTATGCCTGAGGCCTCTCCTCGGACTCGCTGACCGGCCTGACCTGGTCTATGGGGACTGTCACAACTATCTTAGAGTCGCCCTCGAGGAGGGTTATATCGACCTCGCTCTTCCTCACCTCTATCACCTTTCCCTTCATCCCCTTGAAGGGACCCCCTATCACCTGTATCAGCTGGCCCTTCTCAATAGAGGCCGACACAATGGTCGGCCTCACGAACTTAATAACGTCATTGACGTTAACCTGCAGTGCCCTTCCCTTGACTCCCTTAACCCCCCTGATAAGGTAGTAGAGGTCCTTCACGTCACCGACCTCCACGAACACAACACCCTTTAGATCCTTGGAGTATACGACGCTCCTTACGTCGAGGCTCAGCGCCTTAGCCCTCTCCCCAAGCAGGAGGGCCACCTTCTCCTCATTGCCGCCGACGACCCTGAGCGCATAGAACCTGCTGGGCCTTGACTGTGAGGCCGAGGGCTGTGACCCCTGCTCGCTCAATTTAATCACCTCTAGCTGACGAGCAGCACGTAAATTAGGTGAATTACATATGCGATGGCCCCCACCAGCAGGAAGCCGAGCAGCGTGAGCCTGGTGAGGACTGAGAACTCCTCGTCGTCAGGCTTCCTGGACAGTGTTACAACCCTCCTCCAGGCCGCAACGTGGCTCTGTAGCCTGTCCTTGACCCCCATGGTCAGGTAACGCCCAGCATACCTATGGAACGCGGGGTTAAGTGCTCTGCGGGAGCGCGATGCCCCTTGACTCTAGCGCCTGCCTGTATTCGGCCGCTAGGTCCCTCCTCCTTACCCTGCCCTTTGGGGTTTCCTCAAGCCACGCTGCGGTCCTGAACCTGTAGACCTTGACCCTCTCGTCCCGCCAGCAGTCAGGCCAGAGGCCTGCCTTGATGCAGGCCTCTGAGAGGAAGGTCTCTACGTCCCAGAGGTTCTCAACGGGGACCTCTGGCAACAGGAGCCCCCTGTAAACACCTCTCTCGACGACAAGGCCGTCCCTCCCTATCTTAACGAATGACAGCCTGCCTTCGGGAGCCTTCGGCGCCTCCTCGAGGCCTGAGAGGACGGAAACCTCAAAGGTAACGGTGTCGAGCTCCTCCCTCTCCATAGGCATGAACCTGGGGTCGTTGAAGGCGGCCTCAACGGCGACCTCTATGACAGACCTAGCCAGAGGCCTAATCGGCTCTATGAAGCCTATGCAGCCCCTCAGACTCCTTGAGCCCCCCTCGTACGTCTCAATGGTAACGAAGGCGGCGCCTGGCCGGTAAACAACCTGAGGCAGACCCTCCGGTGGCGGCATAAGCTCCTTCCTATCAAAGTAATACTCCACGCTCCTCCTTGCGACCCTGACAAGCTGTTCTCCGGTCGCGTCATCTACCTCGTCGGGGTCTACGGGCCTCTCCATCTCGCTCCCCTTTGTGTTGGCCGTTGGGCCCTCTTAAGCAAGAGCCTTCGTGAACTGTCTGTTGAAACGCAAATAAAGCCCAACGGAACTAGGGGTCGTTGAGAGGAGAACAGCGCTACCAAACAGGCTAAGGGGGTGTGCTGCGGTGGTCGCCGACGAGATAGAGGTGCTCTGCCCACGGTGCAGAGTGCCCATGAACTACTACTCCAGGACCGAGAAGACCACCAGGGCCAGCGGCGGGGCTGAGATAAAGGTGACGAGGTTCTTCAGGTGCCCGGTCTGTGGGAGGGTAATAGTTGACGAGGAAATAATGCTGATGGAGACCGATGAGGGCCTTGTGATAAGCTCCAAGAGAAACGGCCTTGCCAAGCTTGCCATAGTCAGGAGGACGGTTAAGGCGCCATAGCCCGCCGCTGGGCCTAGGCTTTTTGTCCGCCTCCACTTAAGGCCAGCTCTATGGCTTCGTCGCAGGGGCCAACGTTAAGGATATCGGGCCTGGTGCCTGAGAGTCTTTTCCTCTCGAGCTTACTGATCCTGTCAGCGTCAGCTAGTGGGTACGGAAGCCTAACCCCCTCCCTCAGCATTGACTTGACTACCTCGACCGCCTTAGCCACGTCAACCATGTTGCCGGGGCTCACGTATATCCTTCTTCCGGAGACCTCAAGGGCTGCGCCCAAGACCTCGCCCTCGGCCTCTATACAGGTCCCGAGGGGACAAGGGGCCAGGCTTCCATAAAGTAGCCCCTTGGCCACACCTATGGACGGAATTGAGAGCACAACCCCCAGGTGTGAGGCGATCCCAAATCGCCTCGGGTGTGCTATGCCGTGCCCATCCACGAGGACGACGCTGGCACCCATAGCCCTCACGGCTGCCCTCAGGGCAGGGACCATCAGCTGGGCCTCCCTGAACGCCAGCAAACCCGGTATGTAGGGCACGCAGACAGGCCCATAGGCCTCGTAACAGGTGAGAGCCCTGCCAGATGGCCCAAGTGCTATGGCGACCGCTATCCCGTAGGACTCGCCAGCGCCCCAGTATGAGGCGTCTACTGCTATGACACCCCTCTCAAGGACATGGTTCCCCGGCCACGAGAACGTGACCCTAGACCTCAGGGCCTGCTGGGCCCTCACTGCCCTCTCATAGGAAAACGAGGACCTTATCCCAGCGCATCGGTCAGGGGCCCTTCTCCTCAACAACCCTCAGCCTTAGGGTCCTCTCCCTAATCTGCCCCCCGACGCTTATTGAGAGCAAGTCGATTCCGTCGCCTGTCGAGGAGTCCCGCTCCATCGAGACCCTAAGGGCGCTTATGGCCAGTTCCTCCGCCTGCTCGAGGCCTACGTCCTCCCTATACTGGCTCTCAAGGAGCCCTAGGGCGGTAGTGGCGCCTGAGCCAACGGCCATGTACTTGTCCTCGGACACTGAGCCAAGCGAGTCAAGCGTGAATATCTTAGGCTGCCCGTCCCTGTCGATCCCCCCGACTACGGCCTCTATGAGGAACGGCAGTATCTTGTATGAGTAAAGTATTGTCGAGAGAAGCTTTGAGACCGCGTAGAGGCTCATGGCCTTCTCGCCGGTCAGCTCATAGTACTTGCTCTCAGCGCTCAGAACCCTGACTATCGCACCCACGTCTGCGTAGAGGCCGCTGAGCGCTATGCCGGCCCTGTTGTTTATCAGGAAGACCTTCTTGGCGTTTCTGCTCATCACAAAGGAGCCGTAGGCCATCCTCTTGTCTGTGGCCAACACGACACCGTCCTTTGCCCTTATGCCTATAGCTGTTCCTTGCTCGATCTCATACGCCACCCAGGGCACCGCATAGGGAACCGGTGCGAGAGTATAAAAGCCGGCATCTCGGCTAAGGCCGTCATTACCATTTGAGTAATACTTTCCCTCCTCCGCTAAGGCTCCCTTACGCCGGAACTAGAAGACAGGAGGATGAGCCTGTGACTACCCTAGTCGACGTGATGAGGAAGGCCTTTTCACTCTTCACCGACAGGGCTGAGACGGCCGGAGTCCCCGAGCAGGCAGAGGGAATAAATTATGATGATGTCATAGCGCAGCTCAACATTGCGAGGTCAGAGGTCGAGAGGATAAAGCTTAAGCTTTTGTCCGAGATGAACGAGTACTACGAAAGGCTTGTCAGTGCCCTCAGGGCAAAGGACGAGGAGGCGGCCGCCTTCAGCGCCTCTGAGCTCGCCATAAAGAAGAAGGTGTTCAAGGTGGTTGCAGCATACGAGAAGCTGCTTAGCGCTGCCGTAGACAGGATTGCCGACGCCAGGAACATAGAGGCGCTCGTCAAGATGCTGGCCCCGCTTCAGTACGTGATGGATGCCGTTAACAACTACCTCTCAGGCCTGGCCCCCGACGTGACGGCATCGCTTACCTCAGTGATAGAGTCCACAGAGGGCATCATAAGGAGGGTGCACCTGGTGAGCTCAGTGCTCCCGGAGAGCAAGAGCCTCGCCCTCTATGACCAGGAAGTCAAGGAGCTTATGGCTAAGGCTATGAAGGAGGCCGGCGAGGAGGCCGAGAGGGTGGCTCCGAAGGTGCCTACGACCTATGACCCTGAAGTCCTGGAGAGGAAATTAATAGAGTACATCAGGGTCTCAGGAGGCGTCATAAGCGTCCGGCAGGCCGCCCAAAGCCTCAGCGTGGCCCCTGAGGTCATTAAGGAGCTCCTGGTGAGGCTTGAGGCCAAGGGGCTCATTAAGGTTGAGCCCATGGCCTCAGCCTCAAGCGGTTAGGGGCTCTTCCCCTTTATTGTGACTTCTCACATCATCAAACGAGGTGGACAAATTGCCAGGCGAGGCAGTGCAGATGCTAGAGGGCCTGGCCAAGAGAAAGATCGAGGAGGGCCTGCTGGCGGAGAAAAACAAGGACTACTCAGCCGCGGCAGACAAGTACAGGAAGGCCCTCGAGGCCCTTGACGAGATAACCAGGAACTACCCTGATCACCCCCTTATAGGGGTCTATAGAAAGATGTACAATGACGTCAAGTCAAGGCTGAAGTACGTCGAGCTTAAGGGAGTCCAGGCTGTCTCCCTGGGCGATGACCTAGTAAAGGTTGACATAAGGGGTGAGGTAGAGCAGACGCCTGACGAGCTACCCGAGTTCGTGCTCAAGGAGAGGCCTAAGGTCACGTTCGAGGACATAGCAGGCCTCAATGAGGCCAAGAGGGCGATAAAGGAGGCCATTATCTACCCAATAACGAAGCCTGAGCTCTTCCCACTGGGATGGCCCAGGGGCATCCTCCTCTACGGGCCCCCGGGGACTGGCAAGACTATGCTGGCAGCCGCGGTAGCTAACGAGGTGTCGGGTGAGTTCCTATACGCAGATGCGGCAAGCATAATGAGCAAGTGGCTCGGGGAGGGGGAGAAGAACGTGAAGAGGCTGTTTGAGTACGCTAGGTCAAAGGCCAAGTCTGGGACGCCGGTCATAATATTCATTGACGAGGTCGAAGCGCTGTTTGGGGTGCACTCAAACGAGGTTGGCGGCGAGGTCAGGGTCAGGAACCAATTCCTGAAGGAAATGGATGGGCTCCAGGACAAGAGCGAGAGGCTCCACGTCTATGTCATTGCGGCTACTAACAAGCCCTGGGCCCTTGACGAGCCGTTCATCAGGAGGTTCCAGAAGAGGATCTATGTGCCCCTGCCTGACCATCAGGCCAGGAAGCAGCTCCTTGAGATGCTTATCTCGAAGCTCCCTAGCGGCTCAAAGGCTGACATAGAGTCGTTGGCAAGAAGACTTGAGGGCTACAGCGGGAGCGACATAAAGGACCTCGTCCAGGACGCCTATATGAGAATTGTGAGGGAGTACTTTGAGACAGGAAGCGAGCTCAGGCCCCTGACCATGGAGGACTTCGAGGAGGCCCTGGGCAGAAGGAAGCCGAGCGTAGATGAAAGGATGCTAAGGGCTTACCAGGAGTGGACTGAGAGGTTCAAGGCAATTTAGGCTTAAAGGCCACGAGGCCCATGGCCTCCTTTACATATCTGACCCCCTCGAGCCCGACCTCCCTCATCCTATCTGCCACATCAGCCCAGAGTGCCCTACCGTTTGTCCCTGCGCTTTCACCTCAATCACTTCGCTTTCACTCATGATCGAGCGCGGGGACTTAGCCCTCAGCCACCTGCCGAGCTCAACGGCAGGCGGGTCATGGGGCCCCTTCGAGCCCAACGGCACGGGGCTCACACCCCCAGCCCTTTTCCTCAAATTGTACAGAGCAACGACGTCCCTGTGCCACCTCTCCCCTCCCCTCTCACAGACCCCGACCCTTGGGGCAGAGCCCC
>JBMFIT010000031.1:0-17300 GCA_049974445.1 Acidilobus sp. | reverse complement strand
CCCATAATCGCGAGGACAGCCCCCATCTGTGTTCCCCCGGCGAGGACTACATGAGCCCCCTCCGATATTACCCCCTTGGCTATGCCGGCAATTGTGACGTGAACCGGGTCCCCAACAGCGTCAATAACGCTGAACGGGTCCATGGGACCCTTTACTCTTAGGACGGCGCTCCTGACTACACCCCTTTTGAGGTCCTTTGGGTTGTCAGGCGAGGCGCTGCTAACAAGCGACACCCCATCGTAGCCGAAGGCGGTCATTATGGCGGCAGTGACCGTGGTCCCGCCTGGCATGGACTCGCCGATTAGAACCAGGTCATGACCCCTGCCGATGGCCCTCCCGAGCGCTTCGCCCTCATAAAAGAGCCTCTTCGAGATGCCAGGGGGAAGCGCCTCTGAAACAGCAATGTCGTTGCCGTGCCTTGCGCTGGGGAGCCTGACGTGGGGGACCTTGAGGCCATAGTAGGCTCCGGCGTCAACTACAAGGTAAGGGATCTTTGACGTCTGGAGGACAGCCCTTGTAATTACGGCTGGCGTCGGGAGGCCCTCCGGGCTCACAGGCATGGCGTTGAGGGTTACCGGGAAGCCCAGCACTAGATACTCAAGGTCAAGGGTTGGGGTGTAAAGGGTTCCCTGGGGTGAGGGTCCAGCAATGCTTAAGCCAGGTCTCGTTGAGGTAAGCGTGGAGCCTCCGACGTATATAGCCAGGGGTTTCAAAGTTCTCTGGATAGGGTATCCAAAAGGGAAATTAAAAGACTTGAAGGGGCTCACTCTATTATCATTATGTTCTCTTCAGGGAAGCCCATCTCGACCAAGAGCTCCCTAACCCTCTTCCTGTGGTCTCCCTGTATCTCGACCCTGCCGTCCTTATAGGTCCCGCCAGCGGCAAGCTCGCTCTTGAGCTTTGACGCTATCTCCTTGAGGTTAAACTGCTTCTCGTCAATGCCCTCTATAATCGTAACCTGCTTGTTGAACTTCCTTACCTCAAGCCTTATCTTAATAATCTGCTGCTCGGCATTAAGCTGTTCACAGATCTCAGGAGGTAGGCCACCACACTCAAGCTCCTTGGGCATGGGCTTTCTCTACCACCCCATTCCGCTAGATGTCCCAGCGCCCGCTTAAGGATATAAGTGTTTGCTGCCGATGCGGAAAGGGTTCGCGATGTCAGAGGAGAAGCCCCAGGAGGAAATTTCAGAGGAGCAAACAACGGAGGCCTTGCCATATGAGGAGACGGCCCCCTACGGGATCAAGCCCAGGGAGGTCTATTATATGTGCCTTAACTGCGGGTACAAGATTAGCAAGAGCGAGCTTGAGCAATACCAGACCATGATGTGCCCCAGGTGCGGATACAGGGTATTTGTGAAGATAAGGGCGCCTTCAACCATAGTCGCCCCCAGGCGCGTCTACGCTATCTGAGCTCGCTTCCTGCCCGTCAGGGCAAAGTGCTTGAGTATTATCTCAAGTAGGGCCTTCGCAGCAAGGGCTGACGTAACCCCTCCCGTATCATAGGGTGGTGAGACCTCAACTACGTCAGCGCCTGCCAGCCTCTCATCGACGACCCTATTGATTACCGTCAGCACGTCAAGGGGGGTCAGGCCCAGCGGCTCTGGGTTACCAACGCCTGGAGCGAAGGCAGGGTCGAAGACATCCATGTCAACGCTTATGTAAATAGAGTCGCACTCCCTCAGCTCTGAGATAACCGATGAGGCCACATTCACGGGACCGAGGCTCAGAAAGTCCTGAGCGGCCCTTATTGATACGTTGAGCCTCCTGGTTGCCTCGAGTTCCTCCCTTGAGAACGCCCTGGAACCAAGGTAAAAGATCCTGGGAGGCGGGGCCTTCTCTACGAGCCTCCTCATGAACGTAGCGTGACCGACCTTCAGGCCTAGGTATTCATCCCTGAGGTCCAGGTGCGCGTCGAAGACGACCAGGCATGGCCTTAGATGCGCCAGGGCCCTATAGGCCCCGAGAGTTATAGTGTGTTCACCCCCAAGCAGCACTGGGATACCACGTCCAGAGACCTCCTCAACAACGGCCTGTACCCTTGAGAGGGTCTCAACGGCGTCTCCTATAGAAACCACAACGTCCCCCTCGTCGTAGGGGGCAGCGTCCTCCAGGTAAACGTCCTTCAAAAAATAGCTGTTACTCTCAAGGGCAGAGGCGGCCTGCCTAATATAATCAGGGGCAAACCTGGTGCCCGGCCTGTAAGATGTAGTCGAGTCAAAGGGAACGCCTACGATCCTGTACTTGGACTTCTCGTTTCCCTCTATGCCAGCGAACCTGTGGGTCGAGTGAGTTATGTAAAGCGATCCGAGCCCCATGGGGACCCTTGACAGCCGTCAGCTGCTTAAGTTAAATGCCTAGCCCCTTTCAGGTACGGACAACGTGTACCAGGTCAACCAGGCGAACAGCACAGGTTAAAGCCCCGCAACTCGTCTGAGCCAGGGATAATTCATGGCCCAACAACAGGACGTCTATGATAAGGTCACAGACCTCGCGAGACGAAGGGGGTTCTTCTGGCCAAGCTACGAGATCTACGGCGGCGTCGCAGGCTTCTATGACATAGGGCCTATGGGATTCGCCATCAAGAGGAAGATCATGGACCTTTGGCGCAGGGAGTTCGTCTTCAAGCACCAGGACTACGTCGTGGAGATAGAGACCCCCTTCGTGGCCCCCTCAGTTGTTTTCCAGGCGAGCGGCCACGTTGAGAGCTTCACGGACCCAATTGTCAAGTGCAGGCGCTGCGGCAGGGTCTACAGGGCTGACCACCTCGTTGAAGAGGTCTTAAAGATAAATGCCGAAGGATTGACCGTCCAGGATCTCACTGCCAAGATAAGGGAGAACGATATCAGGTGTCCTGTATGCGGTGGCGAGCTTAGTGACGTCGAGACCTTCAACCTGCTGTTCAAGACCCAAATAGGGCCTCACGAGGGCAGCGTGGGTTACCTCAGGCCTGAGCTCGCACAGGGGATGTTCATCTCTTTCAAGAGGGTCTTGGAGACCATGAGGAGCCGGCTGCCCCTCGGCATTGCCCAGGTCGGCAGGGTCGCAAGGAACGAGATAAGCCCCAGGCAGGGCATGATAAGGCTCAGGGACTTCACCATAATGGAGATGGAGTTCTTCTTTGACCCTAATTCCTCCGAGTGTCCTGGCCTCGAAGGGGTCCTCGATAAGAAGGTCACTGTAAGGAAGTACGAGGACAGGGTCGCGGGTAGGGAGCCAGTGACGCTAACCCTGTCAGAGGTCCTCAAAAAGGGCCTCGTCTCGCACCCCTGTATTGCCTACTGGATGGCGGTAGGGCTTGATTTCCTCTCGCATGTAGGCATTGGACCTGAGGAGGCCTTCTTCGAGGAGAAGGGGCCCCATGAGAAGGCACACTACGCAACCCAGGTCTTCGACCTAATGGTCAGGAGCTCTAGATGGGGCTGGGTTGAGGTGGCCGGGTTCGCCTACAGGGGTGACTACGACCTCTCCAGGCACATAAGGTACAGCGGGCAGGACCTTCAGGTGTTCGAGCCCTACAAGGAGCCGATCGCGGTCACCGTAAAGAGGGTAGTTGTCGATAGGGCCTACGTCGGCAGGACATTCAGGGAGCGCTCAGCCGAGATCATAAAGCAGATAGAGTCTATGCACCCCGAGGAGGTTGAGCGCCAGCTCAGGGAGAAGGGATCCGTTTCCGTTATTGGCGTCGAGGTACCGGCCTCTGCGATAAGGATCGTAGATAGCGAGGAGAAGGTCACAGGCAGGAAGTTCATCCCGCACGTAGTAGAGCCCTCCTTTGGGACTGACAGGATACTGTACGTCGTCCTTGAGAGGTCGTACAGGGAGAAGGAGGGAAGGGTGGTGCTGTCGCTGCCAAGGCACCTCGCGCCCTTTGAAGCAGCAGTGTTCCCGTTAGTAGAGGGTGACGAGAAGCTGTCAAGGGAGGCGCACAGGCTTAGGGGCCTCCTGTTGGCCGAGGGGTTTACCGTGGTATATGACGACGTGGGCAGTATAGGCAAGAGGTACGCTAGGGTTGACGAGATAGGGATCCCAGCCGCGTTTACTGTTGACTACAGAACTCTTGAGGACGGCACCGTGACTATGAGGGACAGGGACACGTGGGAGCAGGTAAGGGTAAGAATCGAGGAGGCCCCTGAGGCCTTGAGAAAATTCATTTATAAGCAGGTGGATATAAAGATGCTAGGCGAGCCCGTGAACAAGGGTGAGGGGTCTTGAGCTCTGAGGAGAAGGTTGACGTAGGGAAGATGCTCTCATTCATACCTCCGGCATCAGCCATCTACTCAAGGCAGCTAAAGATAACTGAGAAGAGAGTTAAGCTTAACTATGACCCCTCTGTTGAGGAGGGATCCCTTGCAATCTCAAAGAAGCTTGCGACGGAGCTGGGCATAACTAATAAGGTTGAGCTCTCCGTGGGAGGCGGGAGAGTCAGGGTTGTGCTCTCGGCCGTAATAGATGAGTCAAGCGACGACGATACTAACGTGAGGGCCAACCCTGATGAGATGAAGGTTAAGGGCATTGCCGATAAGAGCACAGTAGTGGTGAGGGGACCACGGTAAACGGGTGCGACCTGGACTGCTCCATTGTGAAGGACTTACTTGAGTACAGCGTTGATAAGGTTGCCCACGTCCTTGAGGAGCACAGGCAGCTCGTGCTGAATGTAACTGAGGCGGTTAACCAAGCCCTTGCTGTGCCTGAGGCCGAGAGGGAGCAGGTCGTAACAGGTATCAGGGACCTCCTCAACAGCCTCATGGGCGCTAGGGAGGGCCTACTGAAGAGCGGCTCTGAGTATGTTAAGATAGTTAGGTGCTGCCTTCGGAGGGACGAGTCCCTTGAGGCCCTCTTCAGCTATTACGTTATGGCAGGCCATAAGATGGAGCAGGAGGCCGTAAAGAGGGCTGGAGGTCTAATAGAGATCATGGATGACCTAAACCACATTAGGGATACCACGAGCAGCCTTCAGCAGGTGCTTATCGAAGTCTCAGGCCTCAGAGGCCAAGCCTCTCGCTGAGGCCCTGAATTATGAGGCTTAACAGCTTATCTCCCTTGTAGTTAACTATGATGCCGTTCTCCAGCAGGAGGCTCTCCTCGGCCTCCTCCTTCCCAAACCCTATGTAGAGGGTGTCGCTCTGTTTATCGTACTCTACCCAAATGGACCCAGGATCCTCGATGACTAGCCTCCTGGCGCTGCCCTCTTCGCCCATGCCCTGACACCACAAATGGGGTCTCAGGCTTCAATAAAAGGCGCGGTGGGGGTCAGGCCTCACACGGCTCTTCATCCTTACGTCTGTCCGAAGTCGGTCCTCATCCCCGCTCTCGCGGGGAACCGGCAGTTAAGAGCGGTTGTAGCGATTACCTCTCAGCCAGCCTGATCCCCCACAGCTTCCTTGCTGTCACTTTGAGGCCAGCGCTCAGCGCGTCCAACACCCTGGGGTTCAGCTGCGAGCGCGCCCTTGCCGATGGCACGAGCTCGCTGAGCTGGAGGCCTAGCGTGAGGACAGAGGCCAGGAGCTCACGTGAGCCCGGGTACTTGTCGCCACCCAGTAGGTCCTTAAAGTGCTGAGCCCAGGCCGTAGGGTCTCTGCTCCTCCTCATGACCAGGAGGAACCCCCCTACGGCGGCCCCCTCTCCAGGCCTCAGGCGAAAAGAAGTGTAATTGGCGGTCTCAACCTCCTCCTCTACAAGTCCTAACTCCTTAAGGGACTTTACTATGCCGAGAAAGAGCTGATCTACCTTCTTCCCTCCAACCCTCACGAGGGTTACCTCCCTTCCCTGTCGGCCGGCTCCTCTGAACTGAATCATGGGCCCTCTGGCGGTCCTCCTCAGAACAAGCCTGTAGGCGGGGATTACACGCTCAATGTCGGCCAATTCAAGCACCTTAAGTCAAGGGATCAGGGTCAGTTATAGCTTTCAATGCTAGACCAGCTTCCTCACACCGGCCAGCTCGTCCCATTTGACGCCGAAGGCCATCAGGAACTGCTCAAAGGCAGACCTGATGTACTCAAGGTACTTGCCAGTGTCCACGTCAGAGAGCCTAGCGAGTCGGACAGGCTTTACGCCAAGCTTGTCCTTCGTCTTCACGAACGATATTATGTCGCCTCTGGTTATCATCAGCCCCTCCTTCATTAGAAGGAGGGCGGCCTTGACGTGCTGTGGCGTATTCTTCTTATACTCACTTGGATCCTTGCTCAGCATCACCTCAATAGCAAGCTGGTCAAGCGTGTACTCCCTTCTCCTCAGCCTGTTATATATCTCTTGAACCTTGTTCCTGAGAGCGACTAGCGTCTTCTCCAGGTCCTCAGGACCCCTCATGGATGCCAGTATCTTCATTACCTCTGACGTCTCGGCTTTAATGAACTCCGGCGTGTTGCTCTTCTTCGCCAGCATGCCCTTTATGACGAAGTTCTCATCCTCGAAGCCGACGTAGTTCTTCTTGAGCCCGCTGAACAGGACGAGCCTGAAGGTCTTGTCAATCTCAAGATCTAGCCCGTGCGCGTTCTGGACGTACTTTACGATTTCCTCAAGCGCGTCCTCTGGCGGGTCCCATATGAACAGGCTGTCCGTGTCGCCGTATAATATGTGCAGGTTGAGCTCAGAGGCCTTCCTAAGGGTGTCAAGAAGCACAGCCCTCCCTATGGCTGTAACGCTCTCCGCGACCGGCAGGCTGTAGAGGGCAAAGCCCTCGTTGCCGAAGACGCCATAGCTGGCGTTTATGTAGACTTTCATGGCCGCCTGGACAGTGTCGTACCACACCCTGTCAGCCTCCGGTAAGCCCTTGTCCTTGGCTTTCTTCTTGTAGACCTTTACCCTGAAGTCCCTGAGGAGGCCGACTATCTGGCTTGAAATCCCCTTCCTGTCTACGCAAACCCGGTGCCCTACCTCAGGTGCCTCAACATACTTCTGGCAGAAGGGGTTGTTGACGGTCTCGTAGCTGAGGTTCCAGTTTCTTATGACCGACGGGTATAGGCTCGCGAAGTCAAGCACGATGACGTTGAAGAACACCCCCTGCGGCGGCTGGAGCACTATGGCCCCGCGGTACTTCTTGTCCTTGATTATCGCGACGCTCCTAGGCGCCTGTGACCCCATGGACTCTATGTCATCCCTGCTGGGTATGAGCAGGCCCCTCCTCCTGTGCTCCCAGTAGAGCGTGCCTCTGATCCATGCTGACACCTGAGACCTTGACACCTCCTCAAGGCCCATCTTGCTAATCCTCATCAGTAATACGAGGAGGTTCCAGGTAAGCTCGTTGCTGAACGTGACAAGCCCCATCGTGAGAGCAGCGTCCTGCAGGTTGTAGGCCGCCAGCTCGTCAAGTCCGACGTAGTTAATGAACCTGGTAAGCTCGTGCTTACCCTGACCTATTAGGGCCTCGGCAACGGCCTCCAGGCTCTTCTCCCTGTACTTGTTGCCGAAGGCGTAAGTCTGGAGGGCCTTTACGTCGAAGAGCTTATGGAGATCAACGTGGAGGGCCCTCCTGAACGTCACGTAGTCCTGGAGGAAGACCAACGGCAGGTCATCGGGCGACTCACCCAGGTTCAGGAGCCTGTTATAGATATAGGGCAGGTCAAAGTTGTCCCCGTTAAAGGTGAAGACGACGCCGTAACGACCGAGTTTCCTGAGAGTTTCGAGTAACATTGCCTTCTCGCTGTCGAAGAGCTCGACCTCGGCGTTAACATCCTCTTCTCCTGTGAAGACGGAGCCTTCCCTTGCCAAGAGCAGAACGTGACTGTTGTCATTATCATCGACGAGGGCAACGCTTATCACGGGCATTTCTGCTGCTGAGGGGTCAGGGAAGTGCCCCTCTCCAGGAGCCAGCACCTCTATGTCGATTGAGACCTTGGGCACCCTGGGTGAAGGCTCCTCGAATATGGGGGCCCAGTCAAGCGCGAGGTCCTTCAGGTCATCTGCGAAGGACTTACTTATCACCTCTTCAATGTCCTTGCTCCTCCTCCAGTTCACTGGCGTCCACCCGGTCGACACGAGGTAAGGCATGCCAGGGATGACCTGGTTGTCATATATGTAATTGAGGAAGTACTTGATGTCAGCCTCCCAGACCCTGAAACCATGGTCTGAAAGAACCTTCCTTAACGTCCTGACGGCTAGGGGGTCGTCAGTGACGACTTTCGTTAGCTTAATCTCTCTGTTAGAGATAGGGTCCCTCTTCGTCACAAGGGCTAGGTTACTAAACGACTTGTGCCTTGTTAGGTCAATCGGCGGCTTGCCGTCTTCCCCTTCTAGCGGCATGTCGGTCAGGAAGTAGGGCTTGTGCCCAGTCCTGTCGATCCACTTCAGCACCTTGCCCTCGTCTGGGTCAAAGACAAGGGCGACGGCCTTGCCGAGGTCGCCCTCATACCTCACCTCTAGGAGATACCCCCTAGCAGCGTCAACGTAGAAGTCCTCAAGAGCAGGCCACCAGCTGCTCGCTTCTCGTACACCACTTATGGATATAGAGAAGTTGGATATAGAGAAGTCCGTTGACGGGCTAAGCCACTCGTACCTCGCTATCGCCTTCTCTGCCGTCTTGCTGGTCTTCTGATCGACGCTTTCCATGGGCTGACCCCCCCTTGATGGCAGTTCCACCTTTACCTCCTCTGGCGAAGGGGCTGAACTGGCTAGGGTTGTTGAGGTCGAGGGGGGAGAGGGGCCTGAGGGAGGCACTGAGCGGGTCTTCTTAGGCTCTCCGTCTTGTGATGACATGAAGTCGAGTATATTGGCCTTTCTCTTAGACGCCGAAGGGAGTGCGGCCTGTTGTTTGGTTGGCTCCTGGGCCTTAGTCTGCTGGGCCGTCGACCTGTCCTGCTTCAGGTCAGACTCCACGCTCTTTATGAAGGAGTCCAGGTCAACCTGCCGCCTCTTCGCCCCTCCCTGCCCCCCTTGTGGCAGCTAGGATCCCCTTTCCCCTTCCTTGACAGCCCCGCCTATTATAGGGAGTCCTTCACTGGCGCGGGCCCTGGCCCTCATGGTTCCCTTGAGGGGTCTTCCTGAAGCGTAAGGCCGTTTGGCTAACTGACGCACCTAAGTTCAAGACTTAAATTCAAGTGACCTTTACCGCCATCCATGGCGCTAATGTTGGGGTACTACGTGGGGATCTACAACTTTGTCTGGGTTCAGTCATACGAGTTCCTCGTCTACGCCCTAGGCTTCGTAGTCTTCCTGTGGCTTCTCTACGCTGCCTACGACGGGTACAGGAGGTGGACCCATGGAACCAAGGGATGGAAGCTGATGTGCTGGCCGCCAGGGTACTCGCCCAGGAGGGCCCTCTCAAACTTCGCCCGCTTTGCCGTGCTCCAGTGGAGGGTGCTGCGGGACAGGTTCCCGGGGGTGATGCATGCCCTAATATTCTATGGGATAGCGTGGCTGTTTATAGCGACCATCCTTAGGGCCATCAGCGCGCACGTCGCGGTCTTCCTCGTGGGGCCTGTCTACTATGGGTACAAGCTGCTGAACAACGTAGCCGGCATCATGGTGTTTGTCGGCGCTACCGTGGCCCTGGTCAGGAGAAGGCTTAAGATGACACCTAACCTCCCCCAGGACCCCCATTACTACCTTGTGCTCATCCTTTTGATCCTGATCGTGGCAACTGGCTTCCTGGTTGACGGAATAGCTGCCGTCGCGTACAGGTATGGGTGGGAGAGGCCCTGGTTTGACCCTGTAGGCTACCTGGTCTTCGTGTGGGCAAGGACCCTAGCAGTACCAACCCTTCAGGAGACCTACAGGGCGCTCTGGCTTTTCCACATGAGCCTCGCCATGGCGACGCTTGCAATCATACCGCTGACAAACCTCTGGCACATCTACGCGGCTGCCTTAAACGTGTCATTCCAACGTGAGGGGGCGCTTCCCCAGGGAGTAAGGCCAGTCGTCGACCTTGACGAGAGGCTAGAGTCTGGCAGGCCCATTGGCGTTATCAAGCTCTCGGACACTACTTGGAAGCAGAGGCTTGACTATGACGCGTGCACGAGCTGTATGAGGTGCACGAACTCCTGTCCTGCCTTCGCCTCCGGGAAGGTACTGAGTCCAAGGGACGTAATAGTCACGCTGAGGGACGCTATGTGGTCAGGTCTGTGGGACCAACAGGCGTGGGGCGAGGGGAGACTTCAGGTGAAACCAGAGGCCATTTGGAGCTGCGTCACCTGTGGGGCCTGCGTCTACGAGTGCCCCGTCACCGTTCACCACGTGGACACCATAATCGACATGAGGAGGGGTATGGTAAGCCTCGGCAGCGAGCAAGCGCCTAAGGACGCCCTAGAAGCCCTCTATAGGATACAGACCGTCGGGAACCCGCTCGGCGCGAACCCCTATGACAGGGACCAGTGGCTCTCGGAGCTGGCCCAGAGGCTTGGAGACGACGTAATTGCGAGGGAGGGCGAGGAGTACGACTACCTCTACTGGCCAGGGTGCATAACGTCATTCGACCCAAGGATAAGGCCTGTCGCGGAGTCTGTAATCTACCTGCTAAGGAGGGCAGGCATGAAGGTTGCTATTGTCCCTGAGCACAGCTGCTGCGGCGAGCCGGCGAGGGCCATCGGTGATGAGGCCCTTTATGTAGAGCTCATGAAGCAGTCCCTTTCAATACTTTCAAAGTACAAGTTTAGGATGCTGCTGGTGAGCTGTCCTCACGGATTTAACAACTTCAGGAACAGCTACAAACTGTACAGGGACTACCTCGCCAAGAGGCCTGAGACCGCTGACCTCGCTAATGTGCTCGACTCCCTTGAAGTTGAGCATCACAGCGTCGTCTTGGCTAGGCTGGTGAGGGAAGGTAGGATAAAGCCCTCTCAGGCCCTAGACTACGTAGTTACCTTCCACGACCCATGTTACCTGGGCCGCTGGAACGGGGTCTATGAGGAGCCCCGCCAGGTAATAGGCGCGGCCGGCCTCAGGATAAGGGAGATGCCGAGGAACAGGTCGAGAAGCTTCTGTTGTGGGGGCGGAGGAGGGCAGCTCTTCTACGAGGTAAAGAGGGGAAGCAGGATAGCCACTATGAGGGCTGAGGAGGCCTCAAAGACCCTCGGCGACTCAGGGAAAAGGGTAGTCGCCGTCGCGTGCCCCTACTGCAACACAATGTTCAGGGCGGAGTCCGGCAGGTTCGGGTTTGAAGTAAAGGACGTGGCCGAGCTGCTGAGGGAGGCCGTTGAAGAATCTAGCGGACGGCCTTCCTGACCCTTATCACCAGTATCCCTGACCTCAGCGAGTACCTGGCGGTTGAGGGGTCTACGTGAACGGGGAGACCGTACTCACCCTCGTACTTGCTTATGTTCCTCGCCCAGTACGCCTCGCCGAAGGCCTTGTGAACGAGCTCACTCTTCACGCCTGCTGATACCCTGACGGAGTCCGGGAACACGTGAACCTCGATCGTCCTGGGGTCGGAGCCAGACACGTCCACGGTTATCACTATGTCCTGCCCTGCGTCGTGGATTGAAGCCAGCGGCCTCAGGACGCCCTTACGGAGGTCTGATAGCCTCTCGTCGAGCAGGTGTGAGGGATCCATGGTGCTCTCGAGGTCTTCCAGCATCCCCCTCATCCATGCCTCCATCTCGTCGAAGTCAGTCATTACATCCCTTATTATCCTTAGGGCCCTCCTCCTCATCCTCTCAAATACGTCGTCGTAAGACAACGCTGGTCGCCTCAGCTGTATATGAGCGGAGCCCTGTACTCATATCCCTTACCCATCTTGGCAAGGGTGTCCCTTGCCTCGCGGGCCATTCCCTGTAGCCTCAGCCTGAGCGTCTCAGCCTCCTGGAGCAGCTGGGTAGTGTCAACCTTGACCCCTGTCATCCTTGAAAGGCCATCTATAATTAGGGCAGCGGCCTCTGGGTCGGGTATATCGACGTAGGAGTCGCTGAGGAGGAGCAGAGTGTTGACGCCCCTCTTGACGGACTCCTTCAGTATCGTGGCGTATGGGCCGACTATGAGGCCATCAGGGAACCTCTTCGCCACCCCATCAAGTGATGAGGCCAGCTTTTCAGCGTCTGGCGTCGTGGCTATCCAGTAGAGCTGAGGCTGAGACTCGGTCCTAGTTGGGTTGCCAATGCCACTGAGCCCCACGAGGTACTGCACGCCCCTTTTCCTGGCGAACTCGACTATGGCAATTGAGAGGGGCACTATGCCTGACGCCACAGGCGTTATCTCGGTCACGAAGACGGCCAGCTCGCCCTTTACGTACATCCTCAGCGGGTACTTGACGGAACCGCCAAGCACAACAGCGGCCGGCGGGAGATAGCCGTAGCTCTCGACGCCGAGAGCGTCCAGCATTCCAAGCGTCCTGACGAGGTGACCTGAGGCTATTGGGCCCACTAGCCCTGCGTCAGGTAGACCCAGCACTAGAAACCTGGGCCTACCGAGGTCACCGTACTCTATGAAATTGTATCCGAGGATCTCCTCCTCATAGGCTGCCAGGGGCAAACCCTGCACCAGGCCCTTCTTAGGGGCGCGGAAGTTATTTTTGTCATCTGGGCCTGATCTATGGGTGGTATTAATGGGGGAGGTGGCGAGCAAGGCTTTTCTACCAGTTTCATGTAAGTCAGATGGGGGTGTAGGATATGCTCAAGGTAACCGAGGACCCGAGGGATAACTGCATAGCGGACATGGTCTGTGTCAGCCTGTGCGGTGACGTCTTTGAGATGAGCGATGTCGACGGAAAGGCCCAGATAGTCGTCAAGTGGAGGGTCGACCCCAACGTCATTAATGTGGGGCAGGTACCCGACGACCTAAAGGACTGCGTTGAGGCTGCCGCCCAGAGCTGCCCAACCAACATAATTCACGTAGAGCCGGCCTGAGGCAGCTCATTCAGTTTTGTGGAAAACAAGCGGCAAGAAAAGTTTTGGTAACCCTTCCCTCAAAGGCCCAGGTACATGTAAAGCTCAATAGGCGACGGGTACATCCTGGCAGCGTCAGCCTCGGCCCTCTTGACCTCGAGGTAAGACTGCAACAGCTCCTTGCTGAAGATAGGCCTTAGGTACTCGTTGTCCGACTCGAGTTCGTCCAGGGCCTCGTCAAGGCTCCTGGGCAGCGTCGGGAGCTTCTCCTCGCCCTTCAGCTCATACACGTTACCCTCAAATGGGTCGCCAGGGTCTATCTTCTTAGCTATGCCGTTGTATCCCGCAAGGAATGTCGCGGGGAGTGCGAGGTATGGGTTACAGAGCGGGTCTGGGCTCCTGAACTCGATCCTAGCGAGACCTCTGTCGCCCCCCGTGGCAGGTATCCTGACGGCCGCGCTCCTGTTCGAGTAGCCCCAGACCAGGTAGACAGGCGCCTCGTAGCCCGGGACTAGCCTCCTGTAGCTGTTAGCGGTCGGAGCCACGAGGGCTGCCAGGCTCCTGCCGTGCTCAAGCACCCCGCCTATGAAGTACCTGGCGAGCTGCGTAAGCTTCCCCTCTTCGTCAACGAGGAGGTTAGTGCCCGCATTCGCGTCCCAAAGGCTTAGGTGAAAGTGAAGCCCACTTCCGTTGTCACCATAGATGGGCTTCGGCATAAAGACTGCGACCAGTCCGCCCTCAAGGGCTGCTTGCCTCGCGACCTGCTTGAAGCTGACTATCTCGTCAGCGACAAAGAGCGGGCTCCCTGCCCTGACGCTTACCTCTGACTGGCCAACCGCCACCTCATGGTGCGTAGCGCTAAACCCGTAGCCCAGGGCGCTGAAGTACCTCAACATCTTCTCCCTGGTGACCTCAAGCGTATCTGAGGGCTCAGGGAGATGGTAGGCCTTCTTAGTCCTCAAAATTACCGTCCTAGAATCCCAGGGCTCCTCCGTGGACTCAACTAAGTAGCCTAGCCCCCTCAGCGGGTTGTCAACGTCTAACTTCACTGACCTGAACAGGAAGAACTCCACCTCCGCGCCGGACAGAGGGCTGTAGCCCTTGTCAAGCAGGAACCTGGTGGTCTCCTCCGCTATCAGCCTTGGGTCCTTCTCATACCTCCTGCCGTCTGGCCAGTGAATCGCCGAGAGCACCCTGGCCCTGTCAGGCCTCCACGGCAGCCTCGCGAAGGTGTTGACGTCCGGCTTCAGCATCAGGTCGCTCCTGTTGATAGGCTCAAAGCCCTCGACGCTTGAGCCATCGAAGGCGGCAATTACGCCAGGTGCTTTGCTCTTGTAGGTCTCAAAGGGTATCACGACGGACCTAAGAAAGCCAGCAAGATCTACATACTGAACCTCTACAAACGATACGTCCTGCGCCTCCGCCGCGCCCAACGGCTTCACAGGCGAGTTAACACCCAGCCGTCTGGTTAATAAATCTGCCTGATCTTGTGAGATCGCGTATTGATTATATATGTACACTGCCAAGAGCAAGGGTTATATACAGGCTAGCCATTTATATCCCCTCTCACCTCAAATTCAGCTAGGGAAAGTGGTTTGGAGTCCTCAGTTGCGGCCCAGGGGGAGGGCCGCGCGGTCTCTCGTAAGGTCCAGAGGCTCGGGAGCTCCTCCCTCATAATTACGCTTCCTCGCGAGTGGGCCCGCAACCACGGCCTGAGGGCAGGGAGCCTTGTCACAGTCGTTGAGGACGGGAACAGGCTTGTCGTGGTCCCAGGCACGGACGAGAGGGCGTTCTCGGCCTCCTTCTCGCTGAGGCACCTGAACCTGTGTAAGCACCTGGGTAGGGCCCTGTTCTGCGCCTACCTGTCAGGCCTTGACAGGGTTAGCTTCTACTCGAACAGGCCCATCAGGCAGGAGCTCGTTGACAGGCTCTCCCAGGCTGCAAAGGTGGTGGGGGAGGAGGTCAGCGTGAGCCTCACAAGCCCGTACGAAGTTGAGGCTGAGATCGAGGAGTACAGAGGTGACGTGGTCTCCTCGCTCGCCAACTATGGTAGGCAGCTGGCCTCCGCCTTCTCCAGGCTAGCCGAGCACGTGACTGGGCTGACGATGGGAGGGGCCGAGCTTGATGAGACCTATGGGGACCTAAGGACTCAGGCCTTCAGGCTCCTGAGGTCTGGTTCAAAGGGCTTCCACGCGGGCCTCTTCCAGGACCACCTGGCGAGGCTCCTGATGGCAGGCGTTGGCCTCATGGCGCTGGCGAACGACTCATACTACATGTTGGCAAAGGACATACTATTCCTTACCCCCGCACTTCAGGACGATGAGAGGGAGAGGCTGAAGTTCCTGCTTCAAGTGCTAGAGGTCTCCCTAGTTGCGGCGGCGGCCGGCATAGACCCTGTGAGCGTTAAGAAGGAGGAGGACGCCTATTACAAGCTTAGGGTTCTTCTTGATATAGAGGATCAGCTAGGCGACATTGTCAGGGCGTCAAGTCCGTCATTTGCCTACATCCTTGCCAAGATCCTTGATGTGGCCAGGGTGATCAAAAACTTCGAGGAGACACTGCTGTGCTATGCCCTGTTCAAGAAGTACTCTGAGAATGGCCGAGAGACACAAGTGCTCTCTCAGCCGAGAGGACATTAGAGACGAACTGCGTTAAGTCGGATGTAACCGCGCTAGTCGGCACGGTCGTGCTGGGCGTCTTTAGTTCGTAGGCCAGGCTAGCTATGTCCTCCACTGCGACATTAGCATTCCCAAGGTACTCAAAGTAGGTAGAGTTCGCGCCCATATAGGACCCAAGGAAGGCCAGGGCCTTGATGCCCTCCTCCGTGGCGTTCGTCGCGTTCAGGGCCGCCGTAACCAGGTACTGCCTGACTAAGGGATCCGTGGTCTGGTTCGCCTCAGCGACGAGGCTCGTGGCAAGCGTCATAAGCTTGATGGACTCGACGTCTAGCTGAAGGGAGACGTTAGTAACCGCGGCCAGCTTGCCAGCCTCCATGGCCATCAGGGTTACGTTCAGGGCCGCTGTCAGGTTCTTGTAGGCCTGTATGGTCTTCACGCTAACATTGAGGAGCTTGCTGGCAGCGTAGAGCCTAGCTGTCACGTTTTTCAACAGGCTCTGCTGATAGCCGTAGCTGGCATTCAGCCTGGCGTACTTGCCGGACAGGCCGTTATAAGCGATGTACCAAATGGCGTTGCTGACCACGACAAGCGCTGCGAGCGCAATTACTAGGTATGCTGAGGCCCTTGTCCCCCTGGCCTCGCTCAATCTAGGCACCATCGCCTTCGCCCCTAGGGCCCTAATAAACCAAAGGTTACCAAGTTGTGAGGAGGGGCAAAGCATGGCCTGCCAGGGCCGTCGGCCCGTGATCGTGATCTCAGGCCAGCCGGGCTCTGGGAAGTCCACGTATGCGAGGAGGCTAGCTAATGAACTCGGCCTCAGGTACTATACGACAGGCCAGGCTTTCAGGGAACTGGCAAAGAGGATGGGTGTCTCCCTCGTGGAGCTGAACGAGATGGCCGAGAGGGACCCTAGGATAGACCTAGAGATCGACAGGGCCTCTATTGAGGAGGCCAAGAAGGGCTGCGTCGTGATAGACAGTCACCTCGCGGCTTGGATACTGGGTGATCTGGCAGACGTACTGATATACGTCAAGGCCTCCCTGACAGAGAGAGCCCAACGCATAGCCTCCAGGGACGCGGTCAGCCTCTCTGAGGCTATGCAGGAGGCATCTAAGAGGGAGCTCAGCCACTGGGCGAGGTTTGAGAGTTATTACGGAGTTGACATAAGGGACCTTTCAGGCTTCCACCTGGTAATAGACACGACAAGCCTAAGCATTGAGAAGGCCTACAACATAATATTGACGTTCGTCAAAAACTTCCTTAGTACTAGCTGAGGACATCAGCTCTTGGCCAGGCAGATCTCTATGCTGCTGACCCTCCTGGTCCTCTGCTGGTTCGTCTGTGGGTCAGTGACCGTTATGTCGTGGCTGCCTATGTCAATGCCCTTTATCGCGACGTTCTTGGCAAACCTGCTCCTGACTATCTCAACGGTGTCAACGGCCTTCGTTATGTTCCTTCCCCTGGCCTTTATCACGACCTGGTTCACGTTCTGCTCCATTAGGGTCGTGAGTACGGCCAAAACATAGTTCATGACGGGCTTCTTGCCGATCCTAACCTCGGGTGCTCCCTCACAGACCATTCCTGACACCTCGACCCTAGTCCATGGGCTGCTTTCGGTTGGCCCTTACCCCTATAAAAGCGTTCTTGACGCTGGCTAAGGCGTCCAGGGGACAAGTGCTAAGGCTTTTTAAAAGGGCCTAAGGAACATACATGGTGCTAGAGACCATGTACTACTATGACCCGCTGTTCGGGCTCTTCGCCTTCATGGCGGCATACTGGTGGCTACTGATAATCACATCATTAGTGACCGGGGCAATAGTGGCCCTGATGGCGGCCCTTGCCCCTAAGGTCATTGGCTCTGAGCCTAGAAGCCTGGACAGCCTCAAGGCCTCTATGGTAATCTCGGCCCTATCAATTGTGCTTGCGGGCAT
>JBMFIT010000030.1:0-17418 GCA_049974445.1 Acidilobus sp. | reverse complement strand
CTCCTTCAGCCCCCTCATGGGCAGAGTCATGGAGAGGCTCAGGGGAAAGGCTGACGGTAGGCTTGTCGCCGAGATACTTAGGGCTAAGATCAGAAAGGCTGCCTCCGGCAGCTAGTGAAGAGCGTAAGCCCATACCCAATAAGAGAGGCAGCCCTTCCGGATCTGGCCCCCATGACCAGGCCTGAGCTCGTCACTGAGAGGGCGACAGCCCTCCTCGAACCCCCCTCCACGACGAGGGCTGGGTACCCCTCGAGGACCCTTGAGAACTCACCTGCTAGCCTCAACGAGTTCAACATGGCGGCCACAGGAAATGAGGGGTCTAAGGCCACGGCAACGCCCTCATGGGGTTCATAGGTCCCTCCTGAGACTCTGAAGCCCGGCTCACTTGCCCCTGCCCTACACGCGTCAACCCACTCTGGGGCTGCCATGAGGTAATACTTAGTCGGGGGTCTTTCCCCCGTTATCAGGGACCCGATGCCTAAGGCCAATCTGACGGGCCCGATCGAGGTCCTCACGGTCACTAGGGAGGGGGAGGTCACAAAGAGGGCCCCCGATGAAAGACCCCATGAGGCCAGGGCCTCAACTTCCCTGTCGCTAAGTGAGAGAACCCCAGCGAACTCCACAACGAAGGCTCCCCCGTCAACCTTTGGCAAGCCCTAAGCACCTCGCTTCAGTCCAATTGATAAGACCAGCCCCTCGCAATGACCGTGCCCCGCCACGACGGGCAGGGGCCAACGCTTAATAAGTCCAGGGCTCTTGGGACCGAGCCAGGGTCCGAGGCACGCGGGCTAAGCCGCTGGCACTCATAGGTTCACTCCTGCTTGGCCTGCTCGCCTTCTCCTCTACGTCAGCCATAGTGAATGAGCTAAGAGGGCCCTGGTGGATACCTACAGGGGTGGGCGCGGCGTCAGCTGCGCTCACGTATCCGATATTGGACGCCTTCATGGCAAGGTTCCACGGATGGTTGGCCAACTTGATATCGGAGGTGGCGGGAGGGGGAGGGGAAGAGAATTACCAGGGGGCTGAGGAGGAGATGGAGGACGAGTATATGGACAGGGGCGAGGACTCCGTCTTCCTCGTGTACGCCCTAGTCGAGGACGCTTCAAGGCAGATCTTTAGGGACCTAAAGTCAGTCACCATGGAAGTCTACTTCCCTGACTCGCTGTTGATATACCCTGAGCCCTTTGACGAGACCGACGAGGACCTGTACGAACCCAAGGGCATGAATGGCGTCGAAGCCATCATCAAGGAGGGAAGGCTTCTCGTGCAGATTGATGGCTGGCACTACGTGAAGCTAGCCGGCATGGTTGAGAAGGGAGACGGAGAGGTAGGCATCGTCGAGAGGGAGGACGAGCTGAGAGCGCTATATGAGGTGGTTAAGGCAATAGCGGAGGCTGGCATAGATGAGGACGCGTTCGCCTCATATGCAGCATACAAGGCCCTCCTTAAGATTATGAGGCTTCACAGGCTATCAGTGCCTCAGAGGCTGATTGACTTGCTTCCATTTGAGGATAGGGACCTGAGGAGAAGGGTCAGGGAGCAGGTCGCCGAGGAGGGAATCAGTCAGGAGGGCTAGAGGTCTCAACCCTGATAGGCCTGGTCAATGGCACCTCCTGCTTGACCACCTTTGCCAGGAACCTCCTCGTTGACTCGGCTGTCTCAGGGCTTGAGACTTGTGCCCCAATGTCAAGAAATGCTGCCTCGGAGGCGTCACTCGCCGGCCTGGGCTCTCCCTCACAGCTGCCCATTAGCACAGTGATCAGAACATAGTGATACTTCACCGCGCCTGTGGGGTCCCTCGTTATTATCTGGTCAACGTTAACGACTCCATGGGGTTGACATAGGAGGCGTGTCTCCTCCTGGAGCTCTCTCCGAGCGGCCTCACAGACTCCTTCCCCAAGCTCAACTTTGCCCCCGGGAAGAGCCCACTTCCCCCTGTCTGGCGGCGCGGCACGCTTTACCAACAGCACCTCGTTGTCCCTGAGCACGAGGGCGCCTACACCGACAACGGGCATGGTTGGGTAAGTGCCTCTCAAACAGTCACCCCCATGTTTATTATGCCATATTCGTAAATAAGGGCCTCCAGTTTAGATAACTATTTAATCAAAAAATCTCGAATAATTAATAACTTTTTTTATGAAAATTTTTATTCCGAAACAATAATTAGCACTTATGCATAGAGTGATGTAGATGGGGATCCTGTCCGCCCTTGAATACGCCGTGGCCCAGTAGCTCCCCTCAATCATAGAGTTCATCATAATCGTGATAATTGGCTTCATAGTGGCATATGGGGTCGCCGCCGTGCTCAGGAGGGCGCTAAGCCTGAAGTTCTTCGCCCAGTACCCCGACGTCCAGAACCTGCTCGGTCTGAGCGTCGGCGCCGTCAAGGCCTTCATAATACTCGTGACGCTCGCCATAGCCTTCTCGGTCCTGAAGCTAGGCCCAGCGACCGTCTACATGCAGGAGATCGCCAACTACCTGCCCTCCCTCGCCGGCGCCATTGTTCTCCTGACGCTGGGCGTCGCGCTCGTCAACATACTCGTGGACTACATACAGAAGCAGGTCGGAGGTGGCGAGAGCCCATACATGAAGTCCATTTTTAACATACTCAGGTTCGGCCTCTACGCCGTTATAATAACCATAGCCGTCCAGCTGGCGATATTCTACTGGATCCACTTCATAAACCCATACCTCTTCTATGACATAATCATGGCCACGGTCATACTGGTCGCTACCCTCACAATAACCGACACCGTCGTAGACCAGCTCCTAAGGGTTCACCCAGAGCTCAAGGACGTCGCCGGCTACGGCAGATTCCTCCTCTACCTCATATTCTTGCTGTTAGCAATAGCTATCATAGCCCAGCCGTTCTACAACGTGACACAGATAATTTACGCCTTCAGCTGGGGCCTAGCCATAGCCTTCGCCATAGCCGTCATACCACTGGCCTACCTGTTGGTCAAGAGGATAGCGAGGGAGCTCTGAGCAGCCTTTAGATCTTATTTTATTGATTTCTGATTTTTATTACTATTGTCCGAGAAAGTATGTCATTAAGCTGTGACCTTAGTATCATCTCAACGTTCGACTTCGTGACTCCCTCGGTGGCCCCAGGGGCTCTTACGCAGGCGGCTCCAGTCGCCTGTGAATACGCTAAGGCCAAGGAGGCGGCCTCCGGGTCCTTTTCAATAGAGTTAAGGCCTTTAGCTACGTCAGCGTATCTCGTAATTAAATAACTTAAAAAGCCTGCCTGAAAGGCGTCACCAGCCCCCGTTGGGTCAACCACATCCACAGTGAAGGGTGGCTGCCGTACGGTAAACTCATTTGTCGTCAAAGACGCCCCCTTGTCACCTTCGGTTATCAGAGCAACCCTCAAGTTTGACCTGACTAGGGTTAAGACAAGCTCATCACTGTTCATGCCAAATACCTTGAGGATTTCATAGGCGTTCGCATGAAAAACGTCAACGAGCCCATTTTTGAGGACATCATAGAGGAAGTCCCATCCCCCCGATGGCCTGGCCGCAACGCCTATGTCTACAAAGGTTATAGAGCCCTGTTCCTTGGCCACCCCAAGTATCTCTGAGAGCTGTTCATCGACGTCGCTTAAGGCGCCGATAGCTATATGGATCACCTCAGGTTTAAGGCTTTTAATTGAGTTAATTACGTGCTCAGGGCTAAGCAATCTATTAGCGCCTAGTTCTACGTGGAACCTTCTATCCTCACCTTTGAGGCTTATTATAAAGTCCTTACCGGTCTCTGACCCATCAACGACCTGGATATATTGTGTGTTTACACCACGTCCGGATAGCTCGCCAACTATGAAGCTGCCACACATGTCCTTGCCGACGGCAGTGATGACGGAAACTGGGGTCCCAAGGGTACCTAGCTTCATGAGATCTATAGCTATGTTGATCGGATGTCCGCCCGTGCTGAGCTTTAGTCCACCTTCAAGGTAGATGATGTCCGATGGGCTTGCTAACCTGTCTACGCTCATTACGAAGTCACAAACCGAGAGGCCAACGAGGGCGATCCCCGGCAACTTACTACCACCGGCCCTGTCGTTTATTAAAGGCACATATGTTAAGACTTTAAGGCTTTTTAGGCGACGAGCGATAAGAAGGTGAGGTGAGCCGATGCTTTCGGTTAGGCGTTTGAGTGACGTCAACGAGGCCTTAAACGTAATTGAAAAAGAGGGGATACTACGCCTGAAGCCTACGTGGGTCGCAAGGTCATTTGGGTTGCCAGGGGCGAGGATCGGCCTGAGACCTGACGAGGTCTTCGTCAGTGGGCGAGGGCCTATAGTTGAGAGGTGGATAGCCTCAACTGTCGAAGCCGCAAACCCCTCCAGTCCAGGCGAAGGATTAAGCTACGTTGTGGCAGGAATTGATGGAGGCGAGTACCTGGTATCATTAAGTGAGCTAGTTCGACTTGGAGGTGAGGAAATATTAGGTAAGGACGTGATAAAGAAGTACGGTGAATGGCACCTCCTCGCAAAGCTCTTAGACTATAAAGTCCCGATCCCATTCCACCTCCATCACAGAGAGGAGCAAGCCAAACTCGTGAACAAGAGACCTAAGCCTGAAGCCTACTACTATCCTCCAGAGCTCAATAGGGACCCTGGCGTCTTCCCTTACACCTTCTTTGGGCTTTCGCCCGGCACGGAGCCTGTCGAAGTTAGATCTCGCCTAGAGATATGGGATAGGGGCGACAACCACATCTTAGACCTTTCACAGGCATACGCTCAGAGGGCTGGAACTGGGTGGATAGTCCCTGCAGGGGTACTCCATGCGCCGGGCTCGCTAGTGACGTTTGAGCTCCAGCTGGCGTCGGACGTAAACGCCTTTTATCAGTCAGCGAGGTATGACGGCGTTCCCTTACCAAAGGATCTTTTGTTCGCGGACTTTCCACCTGACAGGAAAGGGGATCTTGACTTCGCGCTCGAGCTTATTGATTGGAAGGAAAACACTGATCCCTTCTTCAAGTTAAATCATTACCTCGAGCCCACACCGGCAGAGGACCCCGAGATCACCCTTAAGGAGGGCTACTTGAACAGATGGGTCATATACGACCATGAGTTGCTCGGGGCAAGGGAGCTTCGCTTGAAGCCAAGGGCTGAGACAACGATCAAAGACGACCAACCGTTTGTAATATTTGCGATAAGCGGTCATGGTGAGGTGGACGGAAAGCCTCTTGAGGGGTCCGTTAACGTCTCTCTCAGTGAGCTAACTTACGATGAGTACTTCGTGCCGCGCGGGAAAGCAAAGGAAGGTGTTAAGATATCAAATAAGAGTCCTGCATCGGAGCTCGTATTGATACTATATGGCCCCAACGTCTCAACCGCCGCCTCTATACGTCCTGCGAGGAAAAGAGCGTCGTAGCTTTTAAAATACTCGCATCACAGCCGCGGCCTCTAGCCAGTCAAGGGTTTGGCCTTCATCAGGGCTTTAACATGTTTTACAGTAGCCTTCAACTCGTAAAGGCCATATGGTCATCGCTCTTGCCACTGGATTCTCAGGTAAAAGTGAAGCTTGATCGTTTAATAAGAAGAGGCTTGTCATCTTTAACCAAGAGGCTGAGCTTTTTACGTGACGGCGTTTATAGTCCAATGAGATTGACTTCTCCCTACGCATATGGCTGAGAAGGTGCTTTAGACGAGAAAAGATCCTTAATGATACAATCATTAACATTCAGCGATGGTTTAGTATTTGACAAAAAAAGCGTAAGTTTTTTATCCACTTCGTGGGAAGGTATCGTAGTGCTGAGCTAATGGCAAGGTGGCAGGCAGCGATTATGCTATTGCCTGTCATATTCTTTTCAGGCTTCGCCATGTACATGGTCTTGTGGAACGTCTACATATCGCTGACGAACTGGTCGCTGTTAAGCCCCAAGCCAAAGTTCGTAGGCCTTCAGACATACCTTAGCTTACTCCAGGACATGATCTTCAAACTAGGTATAAAGCACTCGGTCATAATTACCTTAATCATCCTGGCCCTTGGCAATCTGCTCGGCATTTTCCTGGCTGGGGGCCTGTACTTTTTAAGGTCTAACCTACAGAGAACCGTCTACCTATCAGTATTCCTTTATCCTATGACTGTGTCGTCCGCGTCCGTGGGGCTAATAGCAGAGTTCCTGTACATGAGGGCGATCGGAATAGACTGGCTATTGATGAAGCTTCACCTGCCCCAGATTAGCTGGCTTGGCACAGAGACGGTGGCCCAGATTTCGGTCTCGCTCGTGGAGCTTTGGGCCCTCTCGGGTTTAGCGACTCTCTTCTACCTTGCTGCCTTCCTTGGGATCCCGAAGGATGTCATTGAGGCAGCCAGAATTGACGGGGCTGGGGGTCTTAAGATACTGTTCAGGATCATACTGCCAAACTCCTTAAGCGGATTAATAATATCGTCGGCCCTGCTGTTCCTCTTTGCGTTCAAGGTATTTACTGTGCCCTATTTCCTCGGGGGTGGCTTTACTAACTTCTACCTGACAACGGCAACTATGTACATATACAACGCCTGGTTCGGCGAGCACTTCGCTAAGGCGTCGGCTGATGCCGTGATTATAACGGCCATAGTTACGGCTGTGATAGTGCCCTATGCTTCCTACCTGCTCTCGAGGATGAGGAGGTGATGCAGGGTGGCCAAGGCTTATGCCGCGAGGATCGTCAGGTATTCTATATTACAGATTCTCCTGGGCATAGTAGTCATCATATGGCTAACGCCACTCTACATTGCCCTGGTAGGGGGGTTCAAGACCAACTATGAGGCCATGACGTCCCCTATTTTCGTTCCACCGTCTGTCTTCGACGTGAGCTCCTACTCATATGCCTGGTCCCAGATCCACAGGGCTTACTTCAACTCGCTCATAGAGGGCCTGCTGACGGCCGTTATAGCGGCGTTTCTTGGGTCCATGGCCGGCTTCGAGTTTTACGTTATCTCCCAGAGGCACGCGAAGCTCACCACCGTGATATTCACCATAGTTTCGTTTGCCATGTTCATACCCATACAGGCTCTATTGGTGCCGTTGATAATAGTGGAGCTACATCTGCTGCGTGGGGTAAACACGTACTATGGCCCCCTCTTCGCGTTCCTCACGTTCTATTTGCCGACAGGGGCCCTACTAATGAGCATATTCGCCCCCAGCCTACCCAAGGAGATAATTGAGGCAGCCAGAATTGACGGCGCTAGCGACTGGACCATCTTTAGAAGGGTCGCGTTCCCGTTGCTGATCCCTGGATTCCTCTCGACATTTATATACGTGTTTATAATGACTTGGAATAACTTCTTCATCGCGTTCATATTGAACCCGTCACCTGCCATGAGGCTCGTGCCCTATGTTGAGAACACGTACATCGGCGGATATGGAATACTCTATAACAAGGCCTTGGCTACAGCCTTCCTCGCCTCGCTACCCCCTCTCGTAATCTTCGTCTTCCTTGGAAGGTACTTCATCAGGGGCCTCGCAACCCTTGGCGGAGGTGTGAAGGGCCTATAAATTATACTATTTTATTATTTTATTTAACTAAAGTGTTCTTTTTGCTCCCTTGTGAAAAGGCTTAAATACTCCTGCAGAGTACTCCTTGTGTATGAAAGGTGGTATACGAGATGGGTATGCGATCCCCTCCTAGGAGGTCCATAAGCACCACCATGCTTGCTGTGATCATCGTAGTGGTAGTAGTGGTGATCGCTGTCGCGGGCGCCGTCGCTTATGTGGCGACGAAGAAGCCCGTCACAGTTACGACGACTGTGACTAGCACAACGAGCAGCGTTGTCACAACTACGACAACTACGACAACGACCACGCCCGTAACCACCACTACAACGACCCCATCGAAGATAACGCTGGAGTTCTACACGTGGTGGGCAGCCACAGGAAAGCTCGCGTACACCCATCTTATCCCTGTCTTTGAAAGCATGTACCCCAAGTACACCGTTGAGCCATACGTTGCCCCTGGAGGAGGCGGAGTTAACGCAAAGTACGTCATAATAGGAATGATAGAGGCAGGAAAGCCCCCCGCAATGTTCCAGTCGCACAGCGGACCTGAGCAGGCCTCCTACCCGCTTATAACCCCTGGCGGCGTTAAGGCCTACATCAACTTTACGCCAGTACTTATCAAGGAGGGCGCATGGGCAGCCATGGTCCCAGCCGTCAGGTCGGCCATAACACTGAACGGAACCTCCTTAATTGCGCCGACAAACATCCACATGGGGGCCATTCTCTACATAAACCTGAAGATACTTAAGGAGTACAACCTGCCAATCCCCACGAACCTGAGCGGCCTAATTTATGACACTAACCAGCTTGCAGCCCATGGGTTCACCAACATCTGGATGATACCAGGAGCAGGTGGCGGATGGGACCAGCTGAACGTCTGGGAGGACATATTCCTGGCCCTGGCCATACAGAAGTATGGACTACACGGCGGAGCAGAGCTATATAACGAGTTCGTGTACGGGACCATCGACCTGAGCAACTCCTCAATCCTCCAGCTAATCAATGAAACGAGCCAGGTCTTCTTACAGTTTGTTAAGTTTGATGTCCCTGGCTGGCAGAGCCTGTCATGGCAGCCCGGCGCTGCTGAGCTTGCCGCAGGGCAGGCAGTCTTCCAGGCCAATGGAGGTTGGGTTGGACTATACATGTCGGAGTTTGATAACATAACAGTGTACCCCGCCGTTGAGCCCTACATAGGCTGGTCCAACGTGTCCGTGGTGTTCGAGCCGTTCCCTGGCACCAACGGGACTTACGCAGCCGTAATTGATGGGATAAGCGTGCCTGTCCAGCCTCCGCAGTACGCGGCTGAGGAGCAGGGAGCCCTTCTCTTCGCTGAGCTCGTCACGACGTACAGCGGGCAGAGCATATGGACGTACTGGAAGGCCCACAGCTACTACGATAACATAACCAGCCCAAGCTTCTACTACACTCTGAAGCAGTGGTTGACGTACCAGTACATGAAGAGCGTCCCTGTTGATAACTGGGTCTACCAGCTGTCCGACGGCGGCCTCTTTGACGACGTCTTTGAGTCCTGGGACGGGCAGGCATTGGCCCTACAGAATAGCGGGCCAAGCTACATACCCACCTACCTCACGCAGCTAGCGTCGCTAATGCATGAGGAGTGCGAAGAGTGGCTTGCGGCTGCCAAGATCGGCCTCGGGTACATGGGCTACGCCGGCGCGCCACTGGGAGGCTATGTTCCCCCGTGGGTCATAGTGCCAGGCTACTACTTCAACAGCAGCTACACGTGTCCAACCTATAGCGTTCCGTAAAACGGCTTTCCTTATCTTTTTTAATATAAATCCCCCAATTTAATTCTTTCCAATTTTGTTAACCTGATATGGAAACACTTAAATATATGTTCCTCAACTGAAAGGATCAAGAAGGGGTGAGGTTTGTTGCCAGTCGAGGAATTTGAGCCATACCCTGCGTTCATAGATAAATCCTACAAACCGTCACCGTCTGACGTAATTGTAACGTTTAAGGTCATGCCGGCCGAGGGGTTCACAATAGAGGACGCAGCTGGGGGCATCGCCGCTGAGAGCAGCACGGGCACTTGGACTACCCTGTACCCCTGGTACGACCAGTCGAGGATCGACAGGCTCAAGGGGAGGGCGTACTACTTCAAAGACAACAAGGACGGAACGCATATCGTGAGGGTCGCCTACCCGCTGGAGCTTTTTGAGGAGGGCAATATGCCGGCGTTCCTAGCCAGTGTTGCCGGGAACATATTCGGCATGAGAAGGGCGAAGAACCTGAGAATAGAGGACATATATCTGCCGCAGGAGTTCCTCAGGTACTTTAAGGGGCCATCAAAGGGACTGAAGGGGGTTAGGGAAATCTTCAGGGTCTATGACAGGCCGATAGTGGGCACTGTGCCAAAGCCAAAGGTCGGGTACTCGCCTGAGGAGGTAGAGAAGCTGGCCTATGAAATCCTGTCAGGCGGGATGGACTACATAAAGGATGACGAGAACCTAGCAAGCCCCAGCTTTCACAGATTTGAGGCAAGGGCGAATGCTATAATGAAGACCATAGATAGGGTGGAAAATGAGACCGGGGAGAGGAAGGTCTGGTTCGCAAACATAACCGCCGACGTTAGGGAGATGGAGAAGAGGCTTAAGCTTGTCGCCGACTACGGGAACCCTTACGTGATGGTCGACGTCGTAATATCGGGCTGGTCATCTTTGACCTATATAAGGGATCTAGCCGAGGAGCACGGGTTGGCAATCCACGCCCATAGGGCCATGCACGCCGCCTTGACACGTAACCCGCTTCACGGTATCAGCATGTTCGTCCTCGCCAAGTTATACAGGGTAATCGGGGTTGACCAGCTTCACATAGGTACCCCAGAGGTAGGTAAGCTGGAGGCAAAGACCATTGACGTTATCAGGAACGCAAGGACGCTGAGGGATGCGAAGTTCGCCCCAGACCCGGACGATGACCTCCACCTTCCGCAGGACTTCGGTTCCATAAAGCCTGCTGTCCCTGTCTCGTCAGGAGGGCTTCACCCAGGGACCCTCCCTGAGGTTGTCAGGGTGCTCGGAAGCGACCTCGTGATACAGGTAGGCGGCGGCTCCATTGGACATCCGTATGGTCCGAAGGCTGGCGCAGCGGCGGTAAGGCAGGCGCTAGAGGCCATATCAAGGGGGATTCCACTTGACGACTACGCCAAGGACCACAAAGAGCTGAGGGCTGCACTCGAGAAGTGGGGTTTCGTCCGTCCCATATGAAAATAAGATAAATATATCTTTAGTTATTATTTTAAGATTATGCCAGGAAAAGCTCCCTTATCAGTTGTTGTGCCCTTATGGGGTCGTGGAGGTCAATGACCTCCTTTACCCTACTCCATCCAACCTTCTCAAGCCTGCTGTAGAGCGCTGTAATGTTGTTTACGCTCTCCCGGACCATGTCAGACGCCTCCATATACCTGGGGAACAGGTCAAGGCCTAGCCATCCGTCGTAGTCTAGCTGGTAGAGCCAGTAGAGCAGCTCAGCGTGTTCGAGGAAGTTGACGCTTGATGGGAACAGGTCAAGATCTACGGAGGTGAATATGTCGTTATAGTGAAGGTGATAAAGGGCCTTATATCTCGAAATCAGGGTAATGGTCTCAGGCACGTACTCCCTCGCCAGCTTTGCGTGGGCAAACTCCACGTTGATGCCGACGTTATTCAGACCCCTTTGCCTCAGCTCTAGGATTGTTGTCAGCACCCTGCCGGCTGATCCATGTATTAAATAACTTGAAGGGTCCTCTATCTTATACTCAATGGCTATCTTCACATCGCTTCCGTAATCCGCGACTTCAGCTATGGAGTTTACGTAGTTGTCCCACAGCTTTACGTAATCCGTTGTGAATGGGAAGTCGAAGCCTTCACGGCCAGGCCATATTATAATTATTTTCGCCCCAATTTCCCTCGCCACGTCAATAGACTTCTTGACCCTTTCAACGGCCTTCCTCCTGGTGTCCTCATTAAGGGCAGCAAGTGCTCCGTTAGCCCACGTGCTTTCCTGTGTGATTGCTGGGGCCACTCCAACCGCCTTGAGGCCAACTTCCCTGAGGGCCCTCTCAACGTCCTTCGCGCTCCTCTCGTCTACCTCAAACGGGTAGTGCATCTCAAGGCCTTCAAGACCCCTAATTTTCGAGGCCTCATGAATTATGTCAACCGTGGACTTCTGAGGCCTATACCCAGCTGGAGCGAACCTTTCGACCCCACTACCAAAAACCCAAACACCCGTTGAGAACCTTGGTTTAAACACCGTTCAGGTCCCCTGGGCCATAGGTTAAACGAAAATATAAGTGTATGCACCTAACATGTCAATTAAGAAAAACCACTAGAAACGCCTAATGTTCATAACCAACGATCAGTGAACGTACTGCCTCCAGTAGTTTACGGACTGCCTTAGCTCTTCAAGGACCTTATCATCACTTAGCTCGAAGGCAGGTATGTACTCAAGGAAGAGATAAACTTCTCCAGCTCCTGAGGAGTCTATGGCTTCTAGTAGCCTGTCCGCCCGGATGATACCCCTTGAGTTGTACTCCTCTGTGAAGGGCCAGTGCCTGTCGGCCTTCCCGTCCGTCTGTTGGACATGGATCGCGGGGGACTCCGGGGCGTACCTGTGAACCCATTCATAGGGGTCTGCCTCCCTGCCACTTAAGGTACATGTATGCCCTACGTCAATGTTCAACTTCACGGCAGCGCCCGGGCCTCTGTTGGCCTCTTTTAGGAACCTCTCAGCCTCAGCCATCGTCCACGGTGGCTCCCTACTTACCGGCATCGGCTCCCATAGTATGGCCTCAACGCCTTTCCTGGCCGCATATGGTCTCAGCGAGTTAACCGTGTCGAGCAGGACCCGTTCAAGCACTGAACGCCTGGCCTGGTCCCTGTAATCACTGACGCTCATGGCGGCTATATGGCCTCCAAACGCCTTCACGCCCAATAGCGAGGTGAAGTCCAGCGCTTTCGTGTACCACTCCAGCGAGTCAGCCCTTAGAATGGGGTCTGGGTGAGCTAACATGTTAAACGAGTAGGCGGCCAACCCCGTAAACGTTGAGTGAACGCTCACGCCATACTCCTTTACGGCCTCTGATATCAATGAGGCCATGTGCTCAGAGGCCTCCGGGGAACCTCTAGGATCGAAGAGGTCGAATGAGAACTGTAGTACGTGGACATCAAGCGACGTTATTATGTTTGCCCACTCTGATGGCAAAGGCCACCTTTTGACGGCCCAGCTAAGGTTTGTCCCAAATACGACCTTTGCCACGCTATCACCTTACTAATTACATAGGATACCACTCTAATATTAATATTTGCTGTTACCCTATAAGGGCCTAACCTGATGTTTTTACTAAACGGATCGCTGTCATCTATAGACGTGCGGACATGGAAATGGTTAAAGGTCCTCCACGTTGGCAAAAATATAAAGCGCCCTAAAGATGTTTAAGCTCGATGGGAAAACTGGGGAAGAGCGCCTTGAGGGACCTCGTCGTTTTGGCCTTTGACCTTGGAGCCAGTAGCTGCAGGGCAATGGTAGGGTATGTTAATGAGGCTGAGAAGGCCGTCAGGGTGGAGGAGCTCTATAGGTGGCCAAACTACATGGTCAGGATCGGCGACAGCCTCTACTGGGACGTGTTGCGCATATGGCACGAGATGAAAGGCGTGATTAAGGCCGCATACAAGAGGTTCGGATCTAAGCTAGCTTCAATAGGGGTAGACACGTGGGGGATAGACTTCGCACTGCTCGACGCTTCTGGCCAACTCGTTGAGAACCCTCACACGTACAGAGACCCAAGGACCAAAGGCGTTAGCAGGGAGCTTCATAAGATAGTGGGGCCAGAGGAGATCTTCCAGTGCACAGGCAACCATGTCCTTGAGATAAACACCCTCTACCAGATCTACTCACTAAAGTTAAAGAGACCGGCGATCTTAAACTCAGCCAAGACGTTTCTTATGGTGCCTGACCTGTTTAATTACTGGCTAACTGGAGATGTCACGAACGAGTTCTCAGAGGCAACTACAACCCAGATGTTTGACATCAGGAACAAAAGGTGGTGCCTTGACATCATAACCCGCCTTGGCCTACCTGCTGACATTTTCTCGGCAAGTATCATAGAGCCAGGGACTGAATTGGGCACAATAACCCCCGCGCTTGCCAGCGAGCTTGGGATACCGAAGGATATTGGCGTCATTGCCCCGGCAACGCATGACACTGGCTCTGCTATTGCAGCGGCGCCGCAAGTTGACGAGTCTACCGGCTACATCAGTTCAGGGACGTGGTCGTTAGTGGGAGTTGAGCTTAAGGAGCCCCTGTTTAGTGAGGATGGCCTCAGATACAACTTCACAAATGAGGGGGGAGCATTTGGAACCATCACCTACCTCAAGGACCTCCAGGGCATGTGGCTTGTTGAAGAGAGTAGGAGGGTACTCGCGGAGCGGGGGCTGGAGCTCTCCTATGAGGAGATAGTTTCAAAGGCTATGTCGGCCCCGTCCTTCACCTCATTCATAGACACCGATGATGACCGCTTCATTTCCCCGCTTAACATGGTAGATGAGATCATGCGTTTCATCGATGAGACCGGGCAGAGGAGGCCTGCGAATGAAGGTGAGCTCTTTAGGGTTATCTATGAGAGCCTAGCCTTTAAGTACAGGCTGACCTTTGAGCAGATTGAGGAGGTTACCAAGAGGAGACTCGAGAGGATAAACGTCTTCGGCGGCGGCTCTAGGAACTCCTTCCTGAATCAGCTCATAGCAGACTTCACGGGGCTGCCGGTGTTCGCTGGGCCGGACGAGGCAACTGCCATAGGGAATGTGCTCCTACAGGCGGCAGGGCTTGGCGTAGTTAAGTCACTGGCTGATCTAAGGCAGTACGTCAAGCTCTCATACGGCCTAAAGGAGTTCACACCGAGTGAGGCTAAGCGCGTTGAGGAGGCCTATTCCGCCTACCTAAAGATTGTAAGAAAGTGATGAGGTGAGATCAAGTGAATAAAACTGTCCTAGTCGCTATCGACATTGGGACCAGCGGCGTTAGGGTAGAGGTTTACGACACTGGTGGGCAGCTAATCGAGGCTGGCAGATCACCCCTACATCAACAGACCCCTGACGCATGGATAGACGCGCTGAGGTCTGCTACTCCAGCGTATCTTAGGAGATGTTATGACTGCGAGAAGCACGTAACTGCCGACGGGACGTCGGGCACGTTCCTGTTAGTTGGCAAGGCCGGGGAGGTAGTCTCTGGACCTCACATGTATTATGAAGCTGACGAGGAGTCCTATGGTCTCGCCAAAGGCCTGGTGGACGAAGAAGTCGCGAAGAGAGTTCAGCTTAACGCTGAATCTCCTATAGTGAAGTTATTTGGTATCAGAAGAAGGAACTCAACGACCTGGAGCAGGTCTAGGTGGGTGATCCCTCAGGCTACGTGGCTACTGTATAGGCTCTGTGGTTATTTCCCTGACCATCCAGTCACGGATTACACTAACGCATTAAAGCTAGGCCTTGATATAACGGCCCCCTCACTAACTTACGTAAGGGAAGCCTATGACTCCTTAGGCTTGGATTTAGATAAGCTGCCACCATTGGCCCCCAGCGGTACCCCCCTGTGCAGAGCTTCAGGCGGCCTCGCCTCAGAGCTCGGACTGACGGGCGCGACCGTTTATAATGGCATGACTGACGGCAATGCCTCCGCGTTAGCAAGTGGGGCCCTTAGCGAGGGGGAAGCGAGCGTGTACACGGGGTCAACAACCGTTGTCAAGGTTGTTTCAAATAAAGTAATCCCCCACCCCTCAATCTATTATCACGTCCATCCTGTTTCGGGCTATCTGGCCAGCGCTGCCAGCGGCTTCACTGGGGCCTTCTTAACATGGTTTTCCGAGAAGGTCATAGGTGTAAGCGTTGAAGAGGCAATCAAGTACGCGGAGGCTGCTAAAGGGGACCAACCAGTTTTCTTCCCTCCGGCAGACAGAGCTCCATTTTACGTGTCAGAAGCCATGGCATCACTGCTGAACTTGACACCAGACCCAAGTGAACAGAGGGAAAACGCCATAGGCCGTCTGGTAAGGGGGGTCCTCGTCGGGATAACCTACATGGAAAGATGGCTCTTGGACTTTATGGAGTCCGTGACGGGCGTTAAGATAAGGGAGGTCGGAATTGCGGGCGGCACTAGCAGATCGCGGTATTGGAACGAGCTAAGACGACAGTTATATGGTAAAAGGATCTCCGTATATGGCGATTCTATCGCAAAGGGGGCCCTCGTTCCTGTTTTGGTCGGCGAACCCTTTAAGATGACAATAAGCGAGGTTAAGGCCTACTTCCTTAAACCCATAGTCGCTTTAGAGCCCAGAGCCCCTGGCAAGTCCCCTTCAGTTATATCAAACTACATGGACGCCTGGGCTAAAGTGATAGATGCCATAACCTCCTACAAGGCTGACAGAAGCGCTAGCCCCTGAAAACGTAATGGCGAGGCTGATACCTTTTCTCATTAATATTTGCTGAAATTATAACTGAGCCCACCTAACGTTAATATCGTAACGGACCTTCTTGGCACGTCCACAACGACGTAAGCTTAGGTCTTGCCAACCCTTATGCAGCCGCTAAACGTCCCTTGTAAGGGGCTTCACGATTTGTAGTGAAGCACGGCATTCGCGATCCTTAAGAGGCAAGTGAACGCTTTTATCGTCTCCCTGTTAGTTGCCTCCTCAACTCCTAGAGGCTTTAGCCGTCTCCTTTAGCATCTCCGCCCTTGCTCTCGGTGCTCAGAGTTACCTTGTCCTGGGCAGATATCTAGTGAGGGTATGAGAAGGCCTTCAAGTCCCCAACTTCGAAGTACATAAAAACATTGGTAATACCATTTAATTAACAATAAGTGGTTACTTTTTCGCCGTGACCCTTATCACCGCAACTAGCTTGTCCTTCTCCTCCCTCAGCTCTACCAGCTGATTCCCCGTCCTCTTGATCCACGCCTGGATGTCAGGCTTGAAGCCAGGATCAGTTGCCCAGACCTCGATCACGTCTCCGTTCTTGGCGTTCCTATAGGCCTTGACTATCTCTGTGATAGGCCCCGGGCACGCGAGACCTCTTGCGTCTATGAGGGTCCTCTTCTCCTGGGACATCCCTACTCTCCAAATAGAGAATGCCTATCTCTTGTATAAAAGCGCTGCTCTGAGCCTGGGCCATATTCTCAACTAAGAGAAAAGGCCTTAACGGCCAAACTCCTTATGACAAGAGGGATGGCTAGAGATGGAAAGCGCGGTCCCTCTATTCACGCCCCCTCCCTGGGCCACGGCGCTATTTTACGCAGTGCTAGGCCTGCTATTCGGCGTCCTTGCGGAGAGGACGAACTACTGCATCATCGTCGCTACCCACCAGGTCATGGGGGTCAAGTACAGTAAGACCTATGAAATGATGCTCACGGGCATCGCTGTCTCCTCTCTTCTGGCTGGGATTCTCGTCGCGGCCGGTTTGGTGCCTGCCGTTGACGCCTACAAATTCGCCCAGGAGCAGGCTGGTACACCTCCGTGGGGGCCTTCGTATTCGGGATCATGCTCGGTCAGGGCTGCATGGTCGGAATGCTCTGGAAGGCAGGCCAGGGCCACCTGGTTAACTGGCTCGAGATAGCCGGCATGATGGTTGGAACGGTTCTCTTCGCCTTCCCTGTCTATGATGGCCTCAGGCTTGAGTGGTGGTGGCATCACAACTACTTCTTGAGCATCAGGAACGGTGACCCGCTGAATTACGTCCCTAACCTGCTAGCTGGGCCCACTCTCCTGAGGTTCGCCGCTCTAGTCTCTGGCGTCATCTTCTTCGCAGCAATAACAGGGGTCACCCTCTGGCTCAGGAGGAACAGGCTCTCGTGGGCGGGGGGAGGTGACGGCCTGCGCGCTTCACCATATCTCTATGGGACCCTCTTCGGGCTCTTCATGGTAGCCTCTTTCGTCTTCCTAGCCGG